>DASYWD010000014.1 GCA_035936415.1 Longimicrobiaceae bacterium | reverse complement strand
GACCTGACGCGCAAGATCACGGTGGAGGCGCAGGGCGAGATCCTGCAGATCAAGGACGTGATCAACTCCATGGTCGACCGCCTCTCCGTCTTCGCCGACGAGGTCACGCGCGTGGCCCGCGAGGTAGGCACCGAGGGCGTGCTGGGCGGGCAGGCGGAGGTGCCGGGGGTGGCGGGGACGTGGAAGGACCTGACGGACAACGTGAACTTCATGGCCGGCAACCTCACCGGCCAGGTCCGCAACATCGCCCTGGTGACGACCGCCGTGGCGAACGGCGACCTGTCCCAGAAGATCACGGTCGACGTCAAGGGCGAGATGCTGGAACTGAAGAACACCATCAACACCATGGTGGACCAGCTCTCCTCCTTCGCCTCCGAGGTGACCCGCGTGGCGCGCGAGGTCGGCACCGAGGGGGAGCTGGGGGGACAGGCGCGGGTGGAGGGAGTGGCGGGGGTGTGGCGGGACCTGACGGACAACGTGAACCAGCTGGCGGGGAACCTGACCGTGCAGCTGCGCGACGTCTCGGCCGTGGCGACGGCGATCGCGGACGGCGACCTGACGCGCAAGATCACGGTGGAGGCGCAGGGCGAGATCCTGCAGATCAAGGACGTGATCAACTCCATGGTCGACCGCCTCTCCGTCTTCGCCGACGAGGTCACGCGCGTGGCCCGCGAGGTAGGCACCGAGGGCGTCTTGGGCGGGCAGGCGGAGGTGCCGGGAGTGGCGGGGACGTGGAAGGACCTGACGGACAACGTGAACTTCATGGCCGGCAACCTCACCGGCCAGGTCCGCAACATCGCCCTGGTGACGACCGCCGTGGCGAACGGCGACCTCTCCCAGAAGATCACGGTCGACGTCAAGGGCGAGATGCTGGAGCTGAAGAACACCATCAACAGCATGGTGGACCGGCTCTCCGTCTTCGCCTCCGAAGTGACCCGCGTGGCGCGCGAGGTGGGCACGGAGGGCGTGCTGGGCGGGCAGGCGGAGGTGCCGGGGGTGGCGGGCACGTGGAAGGACCTGACGGACAACGTGAACTTCATGGCCGGCAACCTCACCGGCCAGGTCCGCAACATCGCCGACGTGACCACCGCCGTCGCCCGCGGCGACCTGTCGCAGAAGATCACGGTGGACGTGAAGGGTGAGCTGCTGGAGCTGAAGCGCACCATCAACACGATGGTGGACCAGCTCTCCTCCTTCGCCTCCGAGGTGACCCGCGTGGCCCGCGAGGTGGGCACCGAGGGGAGACTGGGCGGTCAGGCGGACGTGCCGGGCGTGGCGGGCACATGGAAGGACCTGACGGACAACGTGAACTTCATGGCCGGCAACCTCACCGGCCAGGTCCGCAACATCGCCGACGTGACCACGGCGGTCGCGCGCGGCGACCTGTCGCGCAAGATCACGGTGGACGTGAAGGGCGAGATGCTGGAGCTGAAGAACACCATCAACACCATGGTGGACCAGCTCTCCTCCTTCGCCTCCGAGGTGACCCGCGTGGCGCGCGAGGTGGGCACGGAGGGCGTCCTGGGGGGCCAGGCCAACGTCCCGGGGGTGGCGGGAACGTGGAAGGACCTGACGGACAACGTCAACTTCATGGCCGGCAACCTCACCGTGCAGCTGCGCGACGTGTCCGCGGTGGCGACGGCGATCGCGGACGGCGACCTGACGCGGAAGATCACCGTGGACGTGCGCGGCGAGATCCTGCAGATCAAGGACGTCATCAACAGCATGGTGGACCGCCTCTCCGTCTTCGCGGGCGAGGTGACCCGGGTGGCGAAGGAGGTGGGGACCGAAGGGAAGCTGGGCGGCCAGGCGGAAGTGCCCAACGTGGCGGGGACGTGGAAGGCGCTCACGGAGAACGTGAACGCCATGGCGAACTCGCTCACGGCGCAGGTCCGGGCGATCAAGGATGTCGCCATCGCGGTGACCGAGGGCGACCTGACGCGTACGATCACGGTGGAGGCGCGCGGCGAGCTGGACGAGCTGAAGCGCAACATCAACCAGATGATCGCCAACCTCCGCGAGACCACGGAGACCAACAAGCAGCAGGACTGGCTCAAGACCAACCTGGCCAAGTTCAGCCGGATGATGCAGGGGCAGAAGGACCTGGAGTCGGTCTCGCGCCTGATCATGTCCGAGCTGACCCCGCTGGTGGGCGCGAACCACGGCGCCTTCTTCATCATGGACGGCGACGGGGGGGACGCGCGCGAGAACGTGCTCAAGCTGGTCGCCTCGTACGCCTACCGAGCGCGGAAGAGCGTCTCCAACCGGTTCCACCTGGGCGAAGGGCTGGTGGGACAGAGCGCGCTGGAGAAGAAGCCGATCCTGCTCACCGGCGTCCCCGACGACTACATCCAGATCAACTCCGGGTTGGGCGAGGCCCCGCCGCGCAGCATCTACGTCCTCCCCATCCTCTTCGAGGGCGACGTCCGGGCGGTGGTGGAGCTGGCGTCGTTCAACCCGTTCTCCCAGATCCATCAGGTCTTCCTCGACCAGCTCGCCGAGAGCGTGGGCGTGGTGATCAACATGATCACCGCCAACATGCGGACCGAGGAGCTGCTGCTCCAGTCGCAGAACCTGACGCAGGAGCTGCAGAGCCAGTCGCAGGAGCTGCAGTCGCAGCAGGAGGAGCTGCGCCGCACGAACGCCGAGCTGGAGGCGCAGGCCAAGAGCCTCAAGGCCTCGGAAGAGGCGCTCAAGGAGCAGCAGGAGGAGCTGCAGCAGGTCAACGAGGAGCTGGAGGAGAAGGCGGCGCTCCTCGCCGAGCAGAACAAGAAGGTGGAGCAGAAGAACGCCGAGGTGGAGGCGGCGCGCCTCGCCCTGGAGGAGAAGGCCGAGCAGCTGGCGCTCTCGTCGCGCTACAAGAGCGAGTTCCTGGCGAACATGAGCCACGAGCTGCGCACCCCGCTCAACTCGCTGCTCATCCTGGCGCGGCTCCTGACCGAGAACAAGGAAGGGAACCTCACCGAGAAGCAGGTGGAGTACGCCCAGACCATCCTGGGCGCCGGGAGCGACCTGCTCACGCTGATCAACGACGTGCTGGACCTGTCGAAGATCGAGGCCGGGAGGATGGACATCAACCCGGCCGACGTGCTGCTGGCCGACGTCCGCGAGTTCGTCCGGCGCAGCTTCCAGCCGCTGGCCGAGCAGAAGGGGCTCGAGTTCGCGGTCGAGGTGGACCCGGAGCTGCCGGAGTCGGTCCGCACCGACGGGCAGCGCCTGCAGCAGGTGCTCAAGAACCTCCTTTCCAACGCCTTCAAGTTCACCGAGCGGGGGCGGGTCGCGCTGACCATCCGCGAGGCGGAGCGGAGCCGCCGCTTCGGCAATCCCGCGCTGGACGAGGCGGAGCGGGTGATCGCCTTCGCGGTGAGCGACACCGGGATCGGGATCGCCAGGGACAAGCAGCGCCTGGTGTTCGAAGCGTTCCAGCAGGCCGACGGCACCACCAGCCGCAAGTACGGCGGCACGGGGCTGGGACTCTCCATCTCCCGGGAAATCGCGCGCCTGCTGGGCGGCGAGATCCGGGTGGAGAGCGCGGAGGGGGAGGGGAGCACCTTCACCCTCTTCATCCCGGCCGACTTCGATTTCCCGGAGCAGCCGGGCGACGGCCCCGACATGATGCCCATGGGCCAGCCGGCGGAGCCGTTCGCCGCGGCGGCGGCGGTACCGGCGCTGCGCATCGGGGCGGCTCCGGCGCCGCGGGGGCGGAGGCCCGACGCGGCGTCGCTCCCGGAGGCCCCGGTGCACGACGACCGGAGCGTCATTGAGAACGGCGACCGCGTGGTGCTGATCATCGAGAACGACCTGGGCTTCGCGCGGATCCTCCTGGACATGGCCCGCGACAAGGGCTTCCGCGGGATCGTGGCGGCGGACGGCGAGTCGGGGCTGGCGCTGGCGAACGAGTACCACCCGGACGCCATCACCCTGGACATCGACCTCCCGGGGATCGACGGGTGGACGGTGCTGGACCGGCTGAAGCACCGCTCCACCACGCGGCACATCCCGGTGCACATCGTCTCCGGGACGGAGAAGCGGCAGAGGGGGCTGAGGCAGGGCGCCGTGTCGTTCCTGGAGAAGCCGGTGAGCAAGGACGCGCTGGACGACGCCTTCGACGGAATCGCGCGCTTCATCGACGAGCCGGTGAAGAACCTGCTGGTGGTGGAGGACGACGAGACGCAGCGGCGGAGCATCATCGAGCTGGTGGGCGGGGGCGAGGACGTGAGCATCACCGCCGTGGGCTCCGCGGAGGAGGCGCTGCAGGCGCTCGCCGAGCGGCGCTTCGACTGCATGGTGCTGGACCTGGGGCTGGCGGAGATGAGCGGCTTCACCCTGCTGGAGCGGATCAAGAACGACCCCGCGGTGCAGGAGCTGCCCATCATCATCTACACGGGGAAGGACCTGTCCGCGGCGGAGGAGACGCAGCTCCGCCGCTACGCCGACACCATCATCGTCAAGGACGTGAAGTCGCCGGAGCGGCTCCTGGACGAGACGGCGCTCTTCCTGCACCGGGTGGAGGCGCGCCTCCCGGAGCCGAAGCGGAGGATGCTGGAGCGGCTGCACAACACGGACGCCACCTTCGAGGGGAAGAAGGTGCTGATCGTGGACGACGACGTCCGCAACATCTTCTCGCTCACCAGCGTGCTGGAGTCGTACGGGATGCAGGTGGTGTTCGCGGAGAACGGCCGCGAGGCGCTGGAGATGCTGGCGGCCCACCCCGATGTGGACCTGGTGCTGATGGACGTGATGATGCCGGAGATGGACGGCTACGAGACCACCCGGGCCATCCGCGGGATGGACGAGTTCCGGTCGCTCCCCATCATCTCCGTGACAGCCAAGGCCATGAAGGGCGACCGGGAGAAGACGCTGGCGGCGGGAGCTTCGGACTACATCACCAAGCCGGTGGACACCGAGCAGCTCCTGTCGCTCCTGCGCGTCTGGCTGTACTCCTGAGCCGCGCATGAAGTCCGCGAGCCTGCCGACGGCGCCGGAGAGCTACCCGGCGGAGCTGGAGAGGATCGAGGTGGAGCTCCTCATGGAGGGGATCTTCCGCCACTACGGCTTCGACTTCCGCTCCTACGCCTACGCCTCGCTGCGGCGCCGGCTGTGGAAGCGGATCGGGGCGGAGGGGCTGTCGACCGTGAGCGCCCTGCAGGAGCGGGTGCTGCACGACCCGGACGCCATGGAGAGGCTCCTGATGGACCTTTCCGTCAACGTCACCTCCATGTTCCGGGACCCCAACTTCTACAAGGCGTTCCGGACCGGCGTCGTGCCGCTGCTCCGGACGTACCCCTTCATCCGGGTGTGGCACGCCGGGTGCTCGACGGGGGAGGAGGTGTACTCCATGGCGATCCTCCTGCAGGAGGAGGGGCTGTACGAGCGGGCCCGCATCTACGCCACGGACATCAACGAAGTGGTGCTCGCCCAGGCGCGCGCGGGGATCTTCCCGCTGGAGAAGATGCAGGAGTACACGCAGAACTACCTGCGGGGCGGCGGCACGCGCTCCTTCTCGGAGTACTACACCGCGGCGTACGGCGGGGCGCTCTTCTCGCCGGCTTTGCGGGAGAACGTGGTCTTCGCGCAGCACAACCTGGTCACGGACCGGTCGTTCAGCGAGTTCAACGTGATCCTCTGCCGGAACGTGATGATCTACTTCGACCGCTCGCTGCAGAACCGGGTGCACGAGCTGTTCTACGAGAGCCTCCCCATGTACGGGATCCTAGCGCTGGGGAGCAAGGAGTCGCTCAAGTTCTCCAGGTACGAGGACTGCTACGAGGCGGTCGACCCGCGGGAGAAGATCTACCGCAAGGTGGCCTAGTGACGGTGGCTCCTGTGCTGGTGATGATCGGGGTGTCGGCGGGGGGGCTGGATGCGGTCTGCACGCTCCTCCGGGGGCTCCCGGAGGACTTCCGGATGGCGCTGGTGGTGGTGCAGCACCGCAGCAAGGACTCGGACGCGCTCTGCGAGGTGCTGCAGGAGTGCACTCCGCTCCCGGTTCACGAGGCCACCGACAAGGCGTCGGCCGAGCAGGGAAAGGTGTACCTGGCGCCCCCGGACTACCACCTGCTGCTGGAGGACGGGTACTTCTCGCTCTCCACCGACGCGCCGGAGATGTACAGCCGCCCGTCCATCGACGTGGCCTTCGAGAGCGCGGCCGATGCATACGGCGCCCGCGTGGTGGGCGTGGTGCTCACCGGCGCGAACCACGACGGCGCCCGGGGCCTGCGGCGGATCGTGGACCGGGGCGGCACCGCCCTGGTGCAGGACCCCGCCACGGCCGAGGTGGCCGTGATGCCGGCGGCGGCGCTGCGCGCCGTCCCGGAAGCCGAGGTGCTCACGCTGCCGCGCATCGCGGAGCGCCTCCTCACCCTGCAGACGCCCCCGGCCACGCCGGGTGGGAAGCGCTGATGTCCGAGACCCCGCAGGCCGCCGCACGGATCCTGATGGTGGACGACCGGATCGAGAACCTGGTCGCGCTGGAGGCCATCCTCCAGCCGCTGGGTCACGAGCTGGTCCGGGCCAATTCGGGCGAGGAAGCGCTCCGCCAGGTGCTCCTGCACGACTTCGCGGTGATCCTCCTGGACGTGCAGATGCCCGGGATGAACGGCTTCGAGACGGCGCACCTGATCAAGTCGCGGGAGCGCTCGCGCGCCACGCCCATCATCTTCCTGACGGCCATCAGCAAGGAGGAGGAGTACGTCTTCGAGGGGTACTCGGCCGGGGCGGTGGACTACATGTTCAAGCCCTTCAACCCCACCATTCTCCGCTCCAAGGTGGCCGTCTTCGTGGAGCTGTACCTGAGAGGGGCGCAGCTCCGCCGGCAGGACGAGCTGCTGCGGGAGGGGGAGCGGCGGGAGATGGAGCTCCGGCACCGCGCGCAGCTCGTGGAGTCGGAGGCGCGCTACGCGGACATCGTGGACTCGGCGCTGGAGGCGATCGTCACCTTCGGGGAGGACCGGCGCATCACGCTCTTCAACCGCGCGGCGGAGCGGGTCTTCGGGTGCAGCGCCGACGACGCGGTGGGATCGCCCATCGACCGCTTCTTCGATCCGGCCCTGGAGCTGGAGGCGGAGAACCGTCCGCGCGAACGGACCGCCCCCGACCGCACGGCCTCCCGGGCCGCCGGCTCCACCATCCGCGAGGCAGTGGGGGTGCGCACGGGCGGCGAGCGCTTCCCTGCGGAGTTCTCGGCGTCGTGCCTGCAGGTGCAGGACGAGCGGGTGCACACCCTGATCCTGCGCGACATCTCGGAGCGGCGGCGCGCGGAGGAGGCGCTGCGCGCGCAGGCGGTGTCGCTGGCGAACACCACGGAGGAGCTGCGCGTCCTGAACGAGGAGCTGAACCGGCGCACCATCGAGCTGGAGCGCGCGATGGGCGCCCGGAGCCGCTTCTACGCCAACATGAGCCACGAGCTGCGCACCCCCATCAACGCCATCCTGGGGTACAGCTCGCTCCTCCTGGACAACATCTACGGCCCGCTCAACGAGCAGCAGGTGTCGAGCATCGAGCGCACCCACAAGGCGGCCAACCACCTGCTGGAGCTGGTCAACGACATCCTGGACCTTTCCAAGATCGAGGCCGGGAAGATGGAGCTGCAGCTGGAGTCGGTGGGCTTCCCGGAGTTGATCCAGGACCTGTTCGTCACCGTGGCCCCCTTCGCGGAGCAGCACGGGGTCGAGCTGTCGCTGGAGTCCCGGAGCGAGCCGTTCAGCATCGTCTCGGATGCGCGGCGGGTGCGGCAGATCGTGCTGAACCTGCTCTCCAACGCCATCAAGTTCGGCGGCGGGAAGCCGGTGCGGGTGGTGTCCGGCAGGCGCGACGACGGGGGGCTGCTGGTGGAGGTGATCGACGTGGGCGAGGGGATCGCCCTGGACGACCAGGAGAAGATCTTCGACGAGTTCGTGCAGCTCGAAAACGGGCAGAACACGCAGGGCACCGGGCTCGGGCTCCCGATCTCCCGGAGGCTCGCGGAGCTGCTGGGGGGCTCGCTCGACGTGGCGTCCACGCCCGGCGAGGGGAGCACCTTCACGCTGAGCCTCCCGGTCTCCGATCCGGAGCTGGCGGCAATGGAGGTGGGCGAAGGGGTGGCGGCCGGGCGGTAGGCCGCGGGTCTGTCGCGATGGGTCGGCGGGGGGAGGCTCCTCCGGCGGTGCGACACCCGAAGGGACTCGCCAGAGCACTCGCCCGACCACTCGCGCGGGAGGTGAGTGGAGCGCGGGCTCACACAGACGCACCGCCTGCTGAGCCTCCCCCCACCTCCCGGTCAGCGCCCCGGTTGCCGGGGCTGGTTGTCGCCTCGAACGCCGTCCGCGACTTCTGGTACCTCGTCCGCCTGCTCGCGCAGGCGGGACACGTCGTCCGAGAGCCGCTCCACGTCGTCCCTGATCGCCCCGGCTCGCCGCGCACCCTCCGCGGCGCGCCGTTCCGTTTCCTCCAGGTCGTCCCGGGCCTCGTCGAGCTCGCGCCCGGTGTGCTGGAGCGTGCCCGCGGCGTCCGCCTGGCCCGCGGCGAGCTCCTCCTGCCGCAGGGACGTCGCCACGTCGTCGGCGGCGCGCACCTGCTCGGCGCGGTGGATGGCGCCGCTCCCACGGATGTCCAGGGCGGGGGGAGCCTGGGGGACCAGCTCCGGGCGCTCGCCGGTGAGCGCGGCGGGCCGGCTGCTCTCCGCCAGGTCGCGCGCGTCCGCGGCGATGCGCTCGGCCTGCTCGCGGATCTTCCGCAGCTCCTCCCCGTTCCGCGGGTCGCTGGGGCGGCTCACGGGCGGTCTCCGCGGTCGTCCGGCCCCCTCATGGGGACGTCGTCGGGCGCGGTGGCGGCGGTGCGGCGGTTCTGCTCCTCCAGCGCCTCGCGGTCCTCGGCCACGCGGCGCATGGCGGCGGCGTTCTCCGGGTCGCGCGCCGCCCCGGAGCCCTGCGACTCTCCGACAGGGGTGTCCACCGAGTCCGGCGCGGTGGCGCGGACTCGCTCTGCCTGCGCGGCCTGCGCGTCACGGTTCTCCTTCGCGTTCGCTACGTGCTCGCGGGCGTCGGTGGTGTCCTCGTTGGCGTGCGGATCGCGGTTGTCCATGATCGGGCTCCTGTGGGTGCGTTTCTCCACCGTTCGGGGGGTGCTCACGACGCAAGTGGTGTTCCCCAGGACGTTTGCGGTGCGTTTGCCGGTCCATTCGTTGCCATCGGTCGGCTCCTTCCCCATCTTCCCCGGCTGAAACGGCCAAAGAACCATCCGCACCGGAGGAAGCTCTCATGTCGGCCACGGACACCCTGCTGAACGCGGGCTCGGACGCCCCCAACTTCACCGCGAAGACCACGGACGGCGACACCGTCTCCCTCCACGACTTCCGGGGGAAGCGCAACGTCCTCCTGATGTTTTACCCGAAGGACGACACCCCCGGCTGCACCAGGCAGATGTGCGCCGCGCGCGACGAGGGGGCGGAGTACGAGGCCGCCCACGTGGTGCGCTTCGGCGTGAACGACGGGGACCTCGCCAGCCACGAGCACTTCCGCGACAAGTACTCGCTGGACTTTCCGCTCATCGTGGACGAGGGGAAGGAGATCGCGCGGGCGTACGGGACGCTGGGCGAGAACGGGTGGACCGCCCGCTCCACCTTCCTGATCGACACGCACGGGCGGATCGTGTACGCGGCGCCGGGGGCGCACGGCGCGGACGAGGTGCTGGAGGCGATCCGTGGCTGAGGGCGGCCGCGGCGAGGCCACCGTCCGCACCTTCACCGGCGGGGTCTTCGGCCAGAACATGTTCCTGGTGACCTGCGCGCGCACGGGGAAGGGGATCCTGGTGGACCCCGGCGCCGCCGTGGACGAGGCCCTGGCGGAGGCGAAGCGGCAGGGGACGGAGGTCGAGCGGATCGTGCTGACGCACTCGCACCTCGACCACGTGGACGGCGTCGGGCGGGCGAAGCGGGAGACGGGCGCCCCCATCGTGCTGCACCGCGAAGCGGAGGCGATGTACCACGCCGCTCCCGCCCAGGCGCAGATGTTCGGCGTCCGGGTGGAGCCGCTCCCCCCGGTGGACGGCTACCTGGAGGCGGGGACGCCGGTGCGCTTCGGCGAGTGCGAGCTGGAGGTGCGCCCCACCCCCGGGCACGCTCCGGGGCACGTGACGCTGGTGGGGGAGGGGTACGCGCTGGTGGGCGACTGCGTCTTCCGCGGCTCCATCGGGCGGACGGACCTGCCGGGCGGCGACTTCCAGGTGCTGATGCGCTCCATCCGCGAGCAGATCCTCACCCTTCCCGACGAGACCACGCTGTACTCCGGCCACGGGCCGGAGACCACGGTGGGCTTCGAGCGGGCGGCGAACCCGTTCCTGGTGCCGCACTACGGGGGCAGCTCGTTCGGTTGAGACGCGGCCGCAGGGATCTCGGTGCGGGGCGGTCTCCACGGAGGCCGCCCTTCGTGTATCCGTCCGGCAGCCTTGCTCCCATGGTGGGACCAGGTTATTTTCCGGTATGCGGATCATCGCCAAACGGACCCTGCGCCAGTTCTGGGAGACGCATCCGCGGGGTGCCGCCGCGAGGATGCCGCTCCTCGTGTGGCACAGCACGGTCGAAGCTGCGGACTGGGCGAGCCCAGCCGACGTGAAAGCCACCTATGGCGACGCGAGCATCTTGAAGAACAGTCGCGTCGTTTTCAACATCGCGGGGAACCGGTACAGGCTCATCGCACGGATCAACTATCCCTATCGAGTCGTTTACATCCGGTTCGTGGGGACGCACGAGGAATACGACCAAATCGACGCGGAGGCGATCTGATGGAAATCACCGTCCGGCCGATCCAAACGGAGGAGGACTACGATGCCGCCCTGTCGGAGGTCGATGCTCTCATGAACGCGGAGCCGGGCACTCCGGAGGGCGCCCGCCTCGACGTTCTCGTCACGCTGATCGAGGCGTACGAGAGGCGGCATTGGCCCATCGACGCTCCGGATCCGATCGAGGCGATCCGGGCTCGTATGGAGCAGAAGAACCTCCGCCAGCGCGACCTTGAGCCCATGATCGGGTCACGCGGCCGCGTCTCGGAGGTCCTATCCGGGAAGAGGGCGCTGACCCTCCCCATGATCCGGCGGCTGTCGAAGGGGCTGGATCTGCGCGCCGACGTGCTGATCCAGGAGGTCCCGATCGCCGGGCGGCGCCGCTCCACGAGAAAGCGTACCACCTTGCCCGGGGGGGCTGGCGGCGGCGGCTGACGTCATGCCTTGCCGGTCCCCGTAGGCCCCCCGTATCTTCCCGCCGCTTCGACCCCAACGGGAGAACGGAACTGGCCGAGCCAAAGCGCGTCGCGGTCCTCGCCTCGGGCGGGGGGACCAACCTGCAGTCGCTCCTGGACCGCTTCAACGCGGGGGAGTCGCCGGACGTGCGTGTCGAGCTGGTCGTGGGGAGCCGCGCCGGGATCGGCGCGCTGGAGCGGGCGGAGCGCGCGGGGGTGACGGCCGTCGTGCTCTCGGTGAAGGAGATGGGCGCGGAGGCGTACACCGCCGCGCTCCTCGCGGAGCTGGAGCGGCACCGGACCGACCTCGTCGTGCTCGCCGGCTTTCTCCAGCTCGTCCCGGTGGCGGTGGTCGAGCGCTACGAGGGGCGGATGATCAACGTCCACCCGGCGCTCCTCCCGGCGTTCGGCGGGGCGGGGATGTACGGGATCCGGGTGCACCGCGCGGTGATCGAGTCCGGCGCGTGCATCTCCGGCGCGACGGTGCACCGCGTGAGCGAGGAGTACGACTCCGGCGCGATCCTCGCCCAGTGGCCGGTTCCCGTCCTCGCGGGCGACACCCCCGAGGCGCTGGCCGCACGCGTCCTCGCCGTGGAGCACCGGCTCCTCCCGCTGGTGGTGGAGGCGCTCGCCCGCGGCGAGGCACCACAGATGCAGTCGATCGGAGACCCCGTGGCCTTCGACCTGGTGCCCCGCGCGCACCCGGCCGACGAGTCCATCCGGGGTCTCTTCGTTTTCGGGGGAATAGCCGCCGACGGCTGATCGTTTCTCCCGGCCGACCCGTACTTCGTACCTCCGTTTCCAGGATGCCAAGGGCACTTCTCAGCGTTTCCGACAAGTCCGGCCTGGTCCCCTTCGCGCGGGCGCTCGCGGAGCGCGGCTGGACGCTGCTCTCCACCGGCGGCACCTCGCGGGTCCTCCGCGATGCGGGGCTGGAGGTGGTGGAGGTGAGCGAGGTGACCGGGCACCCGGAGATGATGGACGGGCGGGTGAAGACGCTGCACCCGGCCGTCCACGGCGGCCTCCTCGCGCGGCGGGGGCACCCGACGGACATGGAGGAGATGCGGGCGCAGGGGTACGGGACGATCGACCTGGTGGCGGTGAACCTCTACCCCTTCCGCGAGACCGTCGCGAAGCCCGGCGTCACGGTGGACGAGGCCATCGAGAACATCGACATCGGCGGGCCCTCGATGCTGCGCTCCGCGGCCAAGAACCACGAGAGCGTCTGGGTGGTGGCGGACTCCGCGGACTACGGGCGGGTGCTCGGCGCGCTGGACGCCCCGCCGGTAGAGACGCTGCCCCTCCGGCGGGAGCTGGCGGCGAAGGTGTACGCGCACACCTCGTCGTACGACGCCGCCATCGCCGCGTACCTGGTGGAGCGGCTCCGCGGCGGCGACGCGGCGGGGGCGGAGCCGAGCCCCGGAGTGGAGGCCTTCCCGCGCGAGCTGGGCGTCTCGCTCACGAAGGTGCAGGACCTGCGGTACGGCGAGAACCCGGACCAGCGCGCGGCCTTCTACGCGGAGGGGGAGGCCGCGGGGGGGCTCCCGCGGATGCGGCAGCTTCACGGCAAGGAGCTGTCCTTCAACAACCTGCTGGACGTGGACGCCGCAGTGCTCGCGGTCTCCGCGTGGGCGGGGGACGACCTGGCGGCGTGCGCCATCATCAAGCACACCACCCCCTGCGGGATCGCGGTGGGCGCCCACGCCGCGGAAGCGTACCGGAAGGCGCTCTCCACGGATCCGACCAGCGCCTTCGGCTCCGTGATCGCCTTCAACGGCGAGGTGACTGAAGAGGCCGCGGTGCTGCTGCGCCCGAACTTCGTGGAGGCCATCGTCGCGCCGGGCTTCCACCCCCGCGCGCTGGAGCTGCTGCGCGAGAAGAAGAACCTGCGCCTGATCGAGCTCCCCACCGACCGGGGCGGCGAGGGGGAGCTGGACTTCAAGCGCGTCCGCGGCGGCTTCGTGGTGCAGGACCGCCTGTCCATGCGCTTCGCCGAGGAGGGCTGGCGCGTCGTCACCCGCCGCGCGCCCACGGGCGGGGAGATGCACGACCTGCGCTTCGCCTGGCGCGCCGTGGCGACGGTGAAGTCCAACGCCATCCTCCTGGCCCGCGGCGGGATGGCGCTGGGGATCGGCGCCGGGCAGATGAGCCGGGTGGACTCCTCCCGCATCGCCGTGCTCAAGGCGCAGGACGCCGGCTTCGACCTCCGGGGCGCCGCCCTGGCGTCGGACGCCTTCTTCCCCTTCCGCGACGGCGTGGACGCCGCGGCGGGCGCGGGGATCCGCGCCGTGATCCAGCCGGGCGGCTCGGTGCGGGACGAGGAGGTGGTCGCGGCCGCGGACGAGCACGGGATCGCGATGGTGTTCACCGGGCGCAGGCTGTTCAGGCACTGATGATCCGCACCCGCTTCGCCCCCAGCCCCACCGGCCACCTCCACGTCGGCGGCGCGCGCACGGCCATCCTCAACTGGCTCCTGGCGCGGCACCACGGCGGGAGCTTCGTGCTGCGCATCGAGGACACCGACCGGGAGCGCAACGTCCCCGGGGCGGAGGCGGCGCTGCTGGACGACCTGCGCTGGCTGGGGCTGGACTGGGACGAGGGGCCGGACGTGGGCGGGCCGCACGGGCCGTACCGGCAGAGCGAGCGGACGGCGGTGTACCGGGAGCACGCGGAGCGGCTGCTCGCGGAGGGACGGGCGTACTGGTGCGTCTGCGGGCCGTCGGAGGCGGAGGGGCCGGGGCACGGGCGGGAGCGCTGCGAGTGCGCGGGGACGCTCTCGCCCGTGGAGCCGCCGGAGGGGGCGGCGGTCCGCTTCCGGGTGCCGGAGGGGGAGGAGGTGGTGGTGGAGGACGCGGTGCGGGGCCGGGTGAGCTTCGCCAGCGAGCACGTGGAGGACTTCGTCCTCCTCCGCTCCGGCGGCGTCCCCACCTACAACTTCGCGGCGGCCGTGGACGACGCGCTCATGCGGATCACGCACGTGGTGCGCGGCAGCGACCACCTGGTGAACACCCCCAAGCAGCTCCTGCTGTACCGCGCCTTCGGGTGGGAGCCGCCCGCGTTCGCGCACGTCCCGCTGATCCTGGGACCGGACCGGCAGAAGCTCTCCAAGCGGCACGGCGCCACCTCCGTGGCCGAGCACCGCCGGCAGGGGTACCTCCCGGAGGCGCTGTTCAACTACCTGTCGCTCCTGGCGTGGTCCTCCCCCTCGGGCGAGGAGAAGCTGCCGCGGGAGCGGCTGGTGCAGGAGGTGGCGCTGGAGCGGGTCGGCGCGAGCGACGCCGTCTTCGACCGCGACAAGTTGCGCTGGCTCTCGTCGCGCTACCTGCAGGGGATGCCGGTCCCGGAGCTGGCGCGCGCGCTGGCGCCCTTCGTGGACCGGGAGCGCTTCCCCGTGGCGGAGGGCGACCTGCCGAGAGTGGCGGCGGCGCTGCGGGAGCGGATCTCGGTGCTCGGCGAGGCCGACGCGGAGCTGGAGCACTTCTGGGCGCCGGAGGCAGGGGAGCGGCGCGAGGCGCGGGAGCGCGCGCTCGCCGACCCGGAGGCCCGCCCCGTGCTGGCGGCGGTGCGCGCGCGGCTGGAAGCGCTCCCGGAGTGGGAGGAGGCCGCCCTCGGCGCCGCGGTCCGCGAGGGCGGCAGGGACGCGGGGGCGAAGGGGCGGGCGATCTTCCTCCCGCTCCGGCTGGCGCTGACCGGCGAGGAGCACGGGCCCGACCTGGCGAAGGTGCTCCTGGTCCAGGGGCGCGAGCGGGTGCTCCGGACGCTCCCGGCCGGTCCCGGAACGGGCGTCGTTTGACGATTCTCCAGGCGCGGCCTATCTTGCGCCCGTCCGTTCACACGAAGAGGCTGATTTGCGCGGTCTGATCTTCGATCCCTTCGCCGGGATCAGCGGCGACATGACCATTGCCGCCCTGCTGGACCTGGGGCTCCCGCTCGCGTGGCTCCAGGACTTCGTGCGCGCCCTGGAGCTGGCCGAGGTCCGCGTGGACGCGGAACGGGTGATGCGGAAGGGGATCGCATCCCAGCGGCTGATCCTGGAACTGCCGCACGAGCACGCCCACCGCCACCTCTCGCACGTGGTGCGGATCATCGAGGGGACGGCGGTCTCCGCGGAGGTGAAGGAGCGCGCGATTCACGCGTTCACGCTTCTTGCGGAGGCTGAGGCAGAAGTGCACGGGACGACCCGGGAGCGCGTGCACTTCCACGAGGTGGGGGCGCTGGACGCCATCATCGACGTGCTGGCCTCCGTGGCCGGCGCGGCGGAGCTGGGGTTCACCGAGTTCTACACCCGGCCGGCGGCGCTGGGGCGCGGGTGGGCGGAGATGGCGCACGGGAACTTCCCCGTCCCCCCGCCGGCCGTGCTCAAGCTTCTGGAGGGGATCCCCGTGCGCGACCCCGAGTTCGAGGGCGAGTGCACCACCCCCACGGGTGCCGCGCTGCTGCGGGCGTTCACCGGGGGCGCGGCGCCTCCCACGACCTTCGTCGCCGAGGCGACCGGGTTCGGGGCGGGGACGCGCGACCCCAGGGACCGCCCCAACTGCCTGCGCCTGGTGGCGATCCGGGCCGGCGGGGGAGGGGAGGGAGAGGTCGTGGTCGTGCAGTGCGACGTGGACGACCTTTCGCCGGAGTACGTCCCGCCGCTGATCGAGGCGGTGCTCGCCGCGGGCGCTCTGGACTGCACCGCGACGCCCACGCTGATGAAGAAGGGGCGTCCGGGGATCCGGGTGGAGGCACTGGCGGCGCCCGCGCTGCTCGACGTGGTGCGGGGCGCCCTCTTCCACGCGGGGTCCTCCATCGGCGTGCGGTTCTGGCCGGTCCGGCGGGAGACGCTCGCCCGCCGCGAGGAGACCGTCGAGTGGCGCGGCCAGCCGGTCCGCGTCAAGCGCTCTTCCCTCCCTGGCGGCGGGGAGCGCGCGAAGCCCGAGTTCGAGGACGTGGTGCGGGCCGCGGAGCGGCTCGGCATGACGCCGCTTGCGGCGTACCGCGCGATGCTGTCCGAGGGGGTGGCGTCGGAGCGCTGATCCGCCCGAGAGCTCGGAGAAAACCCGGCCCGCAGGGGGCCGGCCACCATCACCGGAGGAATGCAATGAGATTCGATCGTCGACTGTTCGTCGCCCTTGGCGCCTCCGCGGTCGCGGGCGCCTGCGCGGCGGCCGGGACGGGCGCGGGGGCCGGGGGCTCGGCCTCGTTCCCGAGCGTCGCCTGCGCCGAGGGCGTGCCCGTCACCCCCAGCGCTGCGGCGGTGACGGCCCAGCGCAGCCTGCTCCTGGGCCGCGCGGACGAGGCTTTCGCCGGTGCGCAGGCCGCCGCGACGGCGGAGCCCGGGAACCCGCAGCACCAGTTCCTGCTGGGGCAGGCCGCGATCGCGGCCGGCAACTTCGAGGCGGCCGACCAGGCGTTCGACCGCGCAGAGCAGCTCTGCTCCGCCTTCGGGGCGGAGATCGCCCCCGAGCGCGAGCGCGGCTGGGCCACCGCCTTCCAGGCCGGCCTGGAGGCCTACCAGGCGGGTGACACCGCCACGGCCCTGGCGAGCTGGCAGCGCGCCAACGCGCTCTTCGAGGGGCGCCCGGACGCCCACTACAACCTTGGCGTCGTGTACTCGCAGCGCGGCGACTTCCCCGCGGCGATCAACGCGTACCGCCAGGCGATCACCATCGTGGACCGGATGCCCGCCGACACCTCCGCCGAGGAGATGGCGACCCGGGCGGAGACCCGCCAGAACGCCATGGCCGGGCTGCTGAGCGTGGGCGCGCGGCAGTTCGCGGCGAACCAGTTCGACCCCGCGGTCGAGGTCTTCCGGCACCTCACCACGATCGACCCGAACAACCGCGACGCCTGGTACAACCTGGCGCTGGCGCTCTACAAGCAGGAGCGCTGGGACGACCTGGTCCCCATCGCGACACGGGTGGTGCAGATCGATCCGCTGAACGAGAACGCCCGGATCATCCTCTTCAACGCGTACAAGGGGCAGGCCGAGGCGGCCCAGCGGGCCAACAACACCGCCCGCCAGCGCGAGATCCAGAACCAGGCGCTGCGCACGCTGGAGGAGGTGGAGGCGCTCCCGGTGTTCGTGGACGAGATCCGCTTCGAGGGCACGGAGGGCGGACAGGCACAGCTCACCGGACGCGTGATCGGCAACCGCGCCACCGCCGGGCAGCAGGTGAGGCTGAACTTCACCTTCTTCGGCCCCAACGGCCAGGTGGGGACGCAGACGGCCACCGTCGCCGCGCCGGCCAAGGGGCAGAGCACGCCGTTCCAGGTGCCGCTCCCGGCGGGGCAGCCGGTCACCAGCTTCAGCTACACCGTCGCGCGCTGACCGCGCGGGGGCGGGACGGAAAGGGGGCGGCTCCGCGGAGCCGCCCCTTTTCTTTTTCTTCGCGCGGCCCGCTCGCAGGGCGCACGCTTCTTGCGAATTCGCGCCCCGTCCGCCGATCCCCCAACCGAGCCGTTTCCGACATGCCTGAGACTCCGAGCCGCGACGCCGACCAGACCGACATCCTCCCCGCCGGCCCGGCCCCCGGGCCGACGCCGGGCCAGCCGTTCCGCTGCGAGCGGTGCGAGACCGAGTACGAGGACGCGGTACCGGACGCGGACGCGTGCCCGGCCTGCGGGACGCTCCGGCAGCCCACGGCGTGCGCCGCGCACCCCGAGCGCACCGCCGAGGGCCGCTGCGTCATCTGCGGGCGCGCCGTCTGCGACCGCTGCCGCTCCGGCGACAACGACGCCTTCCTCTGCGAGGAGCACCGCACGGTGCGCATGATCGAGGGGTGGGCGCAGGTGTACAGCACCACCGGCGAGATCGAGGCGCACCTCGTCCGCGAGAACCTGCGGGCGGAGGGGATCGACGCGCAGATCTTCTCCCAGAAGGACCACATGTACCCGGTGGACATGGGCGAGCTGAGCATCGTCCGCCTCATGGTCCCGGTGTGGGAGTACGGGGCGGCGCTGGACATCATCCGCGACCACATGGACACGGAGGGGGAGGTGGTGTTCGCCTGCCCCTCGTGCGGCGAGGCGTACGAGCCGGGCGCCGAGGGCTGCGCGTCGTGCGGGGCGGAGATGGCCTGACGGGACGCCTCCTCCCCGCGCCCAGGCGGGCCGCCGCGCGGTTGACGGGGCCGGGGAGGGCGTCTATGTTCGCCCGCGCGCCCGGGGCCCCCGGTGCGCCGCTCCGTCCATCGCGACCCGGATCCGTCCTTGAAGCTCCCCGTCGTTGCCGTCGTCGGCCGGCCGAACGTCGGCAAGTCCACCTTCTTCAACCGCATCCTCGGGCAGCGGCTCGCCATCGTGGAGGACCACCCGGGCGTCACCCGCGACCGCAACTTCGCGCGGACGGAGTGGAACGGCCGGCAGTTCTATCTGGTGGACACCGGGGGGATGGTGGAGAACTCGGACGAGCCCATGGACCGGCTCATCCGCCAGCAGGTGCTCACCGCCATCGACGAAGCCGACGTGGTCGTGCAGCTCGTGGACGGCAAGGCGGGCCCGCACCCGCTGGACTACGAGGTGGCCGAGTACCTGCGCCGCACCCAGCGGCCGGCGCTGCTCGTGGTCAACAAGGTGGACAACCTGGGCGCCCCCAACGCCCTGGCGCACCACGAGTTCTGGGACGTGGGCCTGGGCGAGCCGCAGCCCGTGAGCAGCCTCAGCGGCAAGGGGAGCGGCGACGTGCTGGACGCCATCGTCGCGCTCCTCCCGGAGGCGGGCGAGGAGGAGGAGGAGGACGCCCTCCGGGTCGCCGTGATCGGCAAGCCCAACGTGGGGAAGTCCAGCTTCGTCAACCGCCTCCTGGGCGAGGAGCGGCTGGTGGTCTCCGACGTGGCGGGGACCACCCGCGACGCCATCGATACCCCGCTGCAGTTCCACGGGCAGAAGATGGTGTTCGTGGACACGGCGGGGCTCCGGCGCCAGGCCCGGGTGGAGGAGGGGGTGGAGTTCTACAGCACCATCCGCACGGAGCGGGCGATCGAGCGCGCGGACGTCTGCCTTCTCCTCATCGACGCCACCGAGGGCGTGGCCGTGCAGGACCTCAAGATCGCCGAGAAGGCGTGGAACGCCGGCTGCGGGCTCATCATCGTCGCCAACAAGTGGGACCTGGTGGAGAAGGAGACGATGACGGCCCCGAACTTCGAGAAGGAGCTGCACGATCGCGCGCCCTTCCTCAAGTGGGTCCCGGTGGTCTTCACCAGCGCGGTCTCGGGCCAGCGCGTGCAGCGGGTGCTCCCCATGATCCTGGAGGTGGAGGAGCAGCGGAACCGCCGCATTGCCACGCACGAGGTCAACGACACGCTCCGCGAGCTGGTGGCCCGCGCCCGGCCGCCCGCGCACGCCGGACACCCGGTGAAGTTCCTGTACGCCACGCAGGCCTCGGTGCGCCCGCCCCACTTCGTGCTCTTCAGCAACCTCCCGGAGGCCGTGCCCGAGAGCTACCAGCGCTACCTGACCAACGGCTTCCGGGCCGCCTGGGGATTCATGGGCGTCCCGCTCCGCATCACCCTTCGCCGCCGCGGTCGGGAGGAGGAATGAGCCCCTGGCTCCTCCTCGCCGGCAGCTACCTCCTGGGCTCCATCCCGGCCAGCTACCTGGCGGGGCGCTGGGCGCGCGGGATCGACCTGCGGGAGCACGGGAGCGGGAACCTGGGCGCCACCAACACCTTCCGCGTCCTCGGCCCGAAGGTGGCCGCGCCGGTCATGCTCTTCGACGTGCTCAAGGGCTTTTTCCCCGCCTGGTTCTTCCCGCGTTGGGACGCGTCCGCGGACTGGCGCTGGGCGCTGGCGTACGGTGCCGCCGCCATCGTGGGGCACGTCTTCTCCATCTACATGCGCTTCCGGGGCGGCAAGGGCGTGGCTACGGGCGCCGGGGTCTTCCTCGCGCTGGCGCCGGCGGCGGTGGGGGGCGCGTTCCTGGTGTGGCTGGCCGCGCTCCTGGTGGGGCGGATGGTCTCGCTCGCCTCGGTCCTGGCGGCGCTCACGGTGGTCCCGCTGCTCTGGCTCCGGCAGGACCGCACCGAGGTCCTGGTGCTGGGCACGGCGGTGGCGGCGTTCATCGTGTATTCGCACCGGGCGAACGTGGGGCGGATCCTGCGCGGCGAGGAGCACCGCTTCGGGAAGAAGACGGTCGCGGAGCACCCGGCCGAGACCACCGTCGCCGCGGCCGCCGCGGTCGCCGACGCGGAGGACGAGCCATGAGCGAGCGCGTGGCGGTGGTGGGGGCGGGGAGCTGGGGGACCGCGCTGGCCAACGTCCTCGCGCGCAAGGGGATCCCCACGATCCTCTGGTCGCACGAGGCGGACGTGGCCGAGGCCATCGAGCGCGACCACCGCAACCCCCGGTACCTCTCCGAGGTGGCGCTGGACCCCCGGCTGCGCGCCACCGCGCACATGCCCGAGGCGGTGGACGGGGCCGGGGTGGTGGTCTCCGTCAGCCCCTCGCACGTGGTGCGGCCGGTGATGGCGGAGGCGGGGCGCTCGATGCGTCCGGACGCCCTGGTGGTGAGCGCCTCCAAGGGGATCGAGGTGGAGACGCTGGAGACGATGGACGCGGTGCTGGAGGACGTGCTCCCGCGCGAGGCCGCGCTGTGCGCCACCTACCTGTCCGGCCCCAGCTTCGCGCTGGAGGTCGGGCTGGGGCAGCCGACCGCGGTGACCATCGCTTCGCGCTCCGCGCGCTCGGCGAAGCGCGCGCAGGAGCTCTTCCAGACGGAGTACTTCCGCGTCTACACCAGCAGCGACGTGCCGGGGGTCGAGATCGGGGGGGCGCTCAAGAACGTGATCGCCATCGCCGCCGGCGCGGTGGAGGGGCTGGGCTTCGGGAACAACACCCGTGCCGCGCTCATCACCCGCGGCCTCGCGGAGATCACGCGCCTGGGCGTGGCCCTGGGCGCGAACCCGCAGACCTTCTCCGGGCTCGCCGGGATGGGCGACCTGATCCTCACCTGCACCGGGGCCCTGTCGCGCAACCGCTCCGTGGGGGTCGAGCTGGGGAAGGGGAGGAATCTGGACGAGATCCTGGCCGGGATGACGGAGGTGGCGGAGGGGGTCCGCACCGCGCGCTCCGCCCGCGACCTGGCGCGCCAGCGGGGGATCGAAATGCCCATCGTGGAGGCGGTGCACGCCGTGCTCTTCGAGGGGCAGGACCCGCGACGGGCGGTGACCGGGCTGATGCTGCGCGAGCCGAAGCCGGAGCACTGGGGGTGAAGCGCCGCGCTCCACAGCGGGAGTTCTACTCCATCGGCGAGGTGTGCGAGCTGCTGGCGCTGAAGCCGCACGTGCTGCGCTACTGGGAGACGCAGTTCGACGCCTTCTCCCCCGCGAAGAACCGGCAGGGCAACCGCGTCTACCGGGCGCGCGACCTGGAGCTGATCGCCCTGATCCGCCGCCTGGTGCACGAGGAGGGCTACACCATCGAGGGCGCGCGCCGGAAGATCGACGAGCTGCGCTCCTCCGGCGACGTCGGCGCCAGCTCCGGCCGCGCGCTGGAGGAGTCGTTCGTGCGGTCGCTACGGACGGAGCTGGAGGAGATCCTGGAGCTGCTCGGGCCGGCCGCGATCCGGGAATAGATTGTCACCCGGGATGAGGGTGGCCGTGGCATTCTAGTGTGGCGGTCCTCTCCGCACGGGTGCCGAACTGCAGTTGCCGTTCACCCCTCTCCCGCTTGCGGGGGAGGGGCCGGGGGAGGGGGCCCCTCCCGCCCAAAACCGCAGTCCTGAAACGATGCTGATTCTCTGCACGAACGACGACGGCTACCTGGCGCTCGGGCTGGAGGTGCTCGCGACCGCCGCGAAGTGCCTGGGCACGGTGCAGATCGTGGCACCGGACCGCGAGCAGAGCGCCACCAGCCACTCACTCACCATGCACCACCCGCTGCGGGCGAGGCGGGTGCGCGAGGGGGTGCGGCACGTGGACGGGACGCCCACGGACTGTGTGGCGCTGGCGGTGGGGGCGCTGCTGGAGCAGAAGCCGGACTACGTGCTCTCCGGGGTGAACCACGGGCCCAACATGGGGGAGGACGTGCTGTACTCCGGCACCGTCGCGGGCGCCATGGAGGCCACCATCCTGGGGATCCCGGCGGTGGCGGTGTCGTACGTGGGGCGCGACCCGGAGCGGATCCGCGGCTACGGGCCCCTGCTGGAGCGGCTGCTCCCGAAGCTCCTCGCGCGCGGCGACTTCCCGCGCGAGACGCTGCTCAACGTGAACCTCCCGGCAATCGACGCGGCGGAGGTGAAGGGGGTGCGCGTCACGCGCCTGGCGCGGCGCGTCTACAACGACTCCATCGTCCGCGGCAAGGATCCCATGGGTCGGGACTACTACTGGATCGGCGGGGGCGGGGCGGAGTGGGACGCGCCGGAGGGCACCGACTTCCACGCGGTGAGCGCCGGCTACGTGTCCGTGACCCCGCTGCACCTGGACCTCACCAACCACGCCCTACTGGAGGACGTGGCCTCCTGGGGACTGGGCACGTGAGCGCCGACCGCTTCATCGCGCAGCGGCGCGCCCTGATCGGGAAGATGCAGGAGCGCGGGATCCGCGACCTGGAGGTGCTGCGCGCCTTCGACACGGTCCCCCGGCACGAGTTCCTCCCCGAGGCGGTGTGGCACCGCGCCTACGAGGACGCCCCCGTGCCCATCGGCTTCGGGCAGACGGCGTCGCAGCCCTCGCTGCAGGCGTTCTACATGCAGGCGCTCGGGCTGGGCCCCACCGACCGGGTGCTGGAGATCGGGACCGGCTCCGGCTTCCAGACGGCCGTGCTGGCCCACCTGGTGGACCGGGTGTACTCGGTGGAGCGGATCCGCGAGCTGTCGATCCGCGCCCGGGAGGTGCTGGACCGGCTCCGCCTCTCCAACGTCGCCCTGCTGGTGGGGGACGGCACCATCGGCTGGAGCCGCTACGCCCCGTACGACGCGATCCTCGTGTCCGCGGCCGGTCCGGAGATCCCCGCGCCGCTGGTGAACCAGCTCGCCCCGGGGGGGCGGATGCTGGTACCGGTCGGGTCCAAGGAGGGACAGCAGCTCCTGATGGTGCGGCGGACGCCCGAGGGGATCCGCACGGAGGAGGTGCTGGACGTCACCTTCGTACCGCTCATGGGCCGCTTCGGCTGGGAAGAGCGGGGCGAGCCGGGCCGCGGGGGGTGAGCCCCGCGGCCCGTTCTGGTTGACAGCCGCCCCGCTCCCGCGGTACCTTGCCCCACATCACCCAGGCACGAGCGGCAGCGATCTCCCGGCGCGCACCTCCCGGCCGCGCGCCCTGCGGCTCCGCCCGTGCCCTCCCGGGCGCCCCGCGCGCCCTCCTTCGCGTCCGTTCCTCGTCCACACCCTCCCCGGACACGCCAGATGAGCGCACATCCCGGAGATTCCGCCGCGGACCGGCGGCCCTTCCCGCCGTTCGGCCCGGCCGTGTCCCGCCCGTCGGACGACGCGGGCACCGGCACGCCCGCTGCGGCGCCGCTCCCGCCGTTCGCCCCCTTCGCGCGCCCCGCCCCGGCGGCGGACTTCGCCGCTCCGGCCGGTCCGCCCGCCGAGGAGACCGCGACCGTGGTGGACGAGTACGCGTACGCTCCGCCGCCCGCCGAGCCGGAGCCTGCCCCGCAGGCGGAGGACGCCGCCGAGGAGCCGTGGGCTCCCTGGGACGCCGCCCCGCAGGAGGAAGCCGCCCCTGTGGCGGAGGCGGAGCCCGCGGACGAGCCGTGGCTCTCCTCGGAGGAGCCGCAGACGGCCGGCGAGGCGGCGGCTCCTGCCGCGTTCGAGGCCCCCGACGAGACCGCGGAGGACGACCTCCCCTGGCTCACCGACGCGGCGGACGAGCCGGAGGCTTCCGCGCCCGCGGCGGGCGAGGACGACGCTCCCGCGTGGATGAGCTGGGCGGGCCACCAGGAGGAGGAGACCGCCGCCCCGGCCGCGGATGCGGGCGAGCCGTTCGCTGCCGTGGGCGACCTCAGCGTCGAGGAGGAGCCGTCCGTGGGCGAGGAGGCCTGGTCGGTCGGGTTCGCGGCCTCCGAGACGGTGACGGAGGGCGCGCCGGCCGGGGAGGACACCCTCCCCGGGATGGAGGACTACTACGCCGGGGCGGAGAACGCCGCCGCGGAAGAGGCGCTCTACGCGCCCTCCGCCGAGGCCGAGCTGGAGCCCGCGGCCGGCTACGCGGTGGAGGAGCCTGCCCCCGCGGCCGAAGCGGCGCCTGCCGGCGCCGCCCTCTCCGGGGACGCCGCGGACGCGCTGGCCGAGGTCGCGGACCGCCTGGAGCGGATCGCCCGCGCGCTTCGGGAGCGGCCGCAGGAGGTGCTCGCCGGGGGCGGCGGGACGGACTCGCTGGAGCTGCTGGTGACCGGCTTCGCGCTGGGGTACGCGCAGGGGCGGCGCCGCGGCGGCGATTGACCCTCGGCCCGGAATCCGCTAAATTTCGGCGTTCCGCGGGACCCTGTCCCGTGGGGCCGCCCTCGTAGCTCAGTCGGATAGAGCACAGGATTCCTAATCCTGGGGTCGCGCGTTCGAGTCGCGCCGAGGGCACTGGAGACGACGCCCGCAGGTGGCTGCCAGCCGCCTGCGGGCGTTTGCGTTCCCGGGCGGCGGGCTCCCCCCGGCCAACCGCGTGCCATCCGCCCGCGGTTGACACCGACCGCGCACCACGGCTAATTTTCTGGTTTGTTCTCGCGCCAGGGACACCCCGCTGCACGGGACCCTTCCGGGGCCCCCGCGTGTATCCGGCGCCGGGTCCGCGCAGCAGACCTCGCGGCGACCCCACACCCCGATCTCCCCGGCCTGCGCGGCGCCTTCACGGCACGCCGGCCGATACACCGATACACCGAGGGCATATGGCTTCCCCGTCCGTCGCCTCCCGCACCAGGAACACCTCCCGCGGCCCCGACAACGACGACATCGTGATGGCGCGCGCCATCCAGTTCTCCGAGTGGGCGCGCCGGAACGCGAAGATCGTGATCGCGGTGTCGGTGGCGGCGCTCATCGTCGTGGGCGGGCTCTTCTACTACCGCATCTACCGCGAGCAGCGGGCGGAGCGCGCGGCGGTCCAGCTCTCCCAAGTGGAGCAGACCGTGGCCTCCGGAAACGCCACGCTGGCGCTCCGCGACCTGGGCGACTTCTCGCGGCGCTTCGGCGGCACCGTGGAGGCCGACCAGGCCCGCCTGATGCAGGCGCGCCTGCACCTGGAGGCCAACGAGCCCGCCAAGGCGGTCGCGGTCCTGCAGGAGATGGGCGAGGGGCCGCGCACCGTCGTGGGCGCGCAGGGGGGGCTCCTCCTGGCTGCGGCCCACAACCAGGCGGGGAACCGGCAGGCCGCCATCGACGCGTACCTGCGCGTGGCGGACGCGGCACAGCTCGACTACCTGCGCCAGGAGGCGCTGGAGGGGGCGGCGCTCCTGCGGCAGCAGGCGGGCGACTTCGCCGGGGCGGCGGAGCTGTACCGCCGGCTCCTGGGGACCACCGAGGAGGGCTCGTTCCAGCGCTCCGTGTACGAGATGCGCCTCGCGGAGGCGGAGGCGCGCGCGCAGGCGAAGTGACGCCCGCGCGCTCCCTCCCCGGCCACCCTCTCCCCGGCTCCCGTTGACGGCCACGGCGCTCGCCTCGCTCCTCCTGGAGGTCCCGTTCCCCCGGATCGACCCGGTGGCGCTGGACCTCCCCGGCCCCATCGACGTCCGCTGGTACGGGCTCGGGTACCTGGCGGGGTTCTTCGTCGCCTACGTCATCCTGCGCCGCCTGGCGCAGTCCGGCTTCCTGCGGATGGAGCCGGACGCCGCGGGCGACCTGATCACCGCGCTGGTGCTGGGGGTGATCCTGGGGGGGCGCCTCGGCTACATCCTCTTCTACGACTTCGCGGACTTCGCGGCCAGCCCGGCGCGCATCTTCCGCATCTGGGAGGGCGGGCTCTCCTTCCACGGGGGGCTGCTCGGGGTGATCCTGGCCACCTGGTGGTTCACCCGGAAGCACCGCATCCCCTTCTTCAACCTGGGCGACGGGCTGGCGCTGGCGGTCCCCTTCGGGATCTTCTTCGTCCGGCTCGCCAACTTCGTCAACGGCGAGCTGTACGGCCGCGTGGCCGAGCCGGACGTGCCCTGGGCGATGCGCTTCCCGACGGACCCGGCGGCGGTCCGGCTCCTGCGTCTGGAGGGACTCCCCATGCGGGAGCGGGAGCGCGCCATCGAGGCCGCGTACGAGACGGGGGCGTGGGAGGCCGTCCGCGAGCAGGTGCCGCTCCGGCACCCGTCGCAGCTCTACGAAGCCCTTACCGAGGGGCTGCTGTTGGGGCTCATCCTGTGGGCGGTGTACGCCTGGACGCGCCGTCGCGGGATCCGCCTCCCGGACGGCACCTTCGGCGGGATCTTCCTGGTGGGGTACGGGCTCTTCCGCAGCTTCGTGGAGCTATTCCGGCAGCCGGACGCGCAGTTCCGCAGCGCGGACGACCCGCTGGGGACGGTGCTGGGCCCGCTGACCATGGGGCAGACGCTGAGCGTGCTGATGATCCTGGGCGGGCTGGCGATCCTGGTGTGGAGCTGGCGCCGGGCGCAGCACTCTCCCACGCGGTTCGCGGGGTAGGCGACCGGCCCGACCACCACGCCCGCGCGCGGCGACGCCTCCGTCCGTACGAGCACCGCACTTGCGGGCCGGGGGCGGGGGCTTTTTCATTCCGGCCAGGCGAGGACGGACTCGAGGAGCGATATGGGAGCGGGACACCACCACGGACACGGCCACTCGCACGGCCACGGACACCACGGGCACGGCTCGGCCGGGGCGCGCAACGTCCGCCGCCTCACGATCACGCTGGCGCTGGCCGCCACGTACATGGTCGCGGAGGCGGTGGGGGGCTGGTGGGCCAACTCGCTGGCGCTGCTGGCGGACGCGGGACACATGCTCTCCGACGTGGGGGCGCTGGCGCTCTCGCTCTTCGCCATCTGGATCGCGCAGCGCCCGGCCACCCCGCAGCGCACCTACGGCTACTACCGCACGGAGATCCTGGCGGCGCTGGCGAACGGGGCCACCCTGATCGCCATCTCGCTCTTCATCTTCGTGGAGGCGTGGGAGCGCATCCGGGAGCCGCAGCCGGTGGCGGGCGGGGTGGTGATGGCGATCGCCGTCGGGGGCCTGCTGGTGAACGTGGTGGGGCTCCTGATGCTGCACGGCGGCAAGGACGAGAGCCTGAACGTGCGCGGAGCCTGGCTCCACCTGCTCACCGACGCGCTGGGGAGCGTGGGCGCCATCACCGGCGGCCTGCTGGTGTGGGCCTTCGGGTGGTACTGGGCGGACCCGGCCGTGTCGGTGGCGATCGGCATCCTGGTGATCTACTCGTCCTGGCACCTGCTGCGCGAGAGCGTGGGGGTCCTGCTGGAGGGGACCCCGGGGCACATCGACGTCGAGGCGGTGCGCGCCGCGATGGTGGAGGTGGACGGGGTAGGGGAGGTGCACGACCTGCACGTGTGGACCATCACCAGCGGGATGGACGCGATGAGCGCGCACGTGGTGGTGGGGGACGGGGCGGGGGCCCGTCCCGGCGGCGAGGTCCTGAGCGCCCTGCACGCGATGCTGCACGAGCGCTTCGGGCTGCACCACATGACGATCCAGGTGGAGACGCCGGAGTTCCGGGCCACGTGCGAGGCGTGTGCCTGACGGAGTGCGGAAGTGCGTGAGTGCGGGAGTGCGAAAGGGAACCAGTTACAGGCGGGGGTGCTCCGGCGGGGGCGCCCCCGTTTTGCGTCGACTTCCGGGAAGCGCGGCAGGCGGGCGTCTATCTTGCAACTGCTCCGTTTGTTCCGGCCGACGGCCGGGTGCACGAGCCACCGTAACGACGACGCATGACGATCCAGGCCGCGGACGAGCCACGTTTCCGGGTTCCTCTGACCGCGCCGGACCAGATCCTGGCGGAGCTGAGCGCCGAGGAGGTCCGCCAGCACCTCCGCGCGCTGCAGGCCGTCACGGAGGCGATCCTGGCGCACCTCACGCTCCCGGAGCTTCTTCGGGAGCTGCTGGACCGGCTCCGCGCGATCCTCGGCGTGGACGCGGCCACCGTCCTCCTTTGCTCGGAAGAGGGGAGCACGCTGGTGGTACGCGCCTCCAGCGGGCTCGAAGAGGAGCTGGAGCACCCGGTGGAGATCCCCGTGGGCCAGGGGATCACGGGGGCGGTGGCGGCGCGCCGACAGCCGGTCATCGTGGACGACGTGTCCCGGTTCGAGACCGTAAGCCCCGGCCTGCAGCGGCTCTCCTCCATGATGGTGGCGCCGCTCCTGGCGGAGGGTGACCTCCTGGGGGTGCTGCACCTGGGCACGGTCGCACCGCGGACCTTCACCGCGCGCGACCTGTACCTGCTGCAGGTGGTGGCCGACCGCGTTGCCATGGCCGTAAAGAACGCGCTGCTCTACGACCGGGCGCAGGAGCAGGTCCAGGCGCGCGAGGCCGCGGAGGCCGCGCACCGCGAAGCGGAGGAGCGCTTCCGAATCTACGCCGAGAGCGCCTCGGACGCGATCTTCGCCATCGACGAGGAGAGCATCGTCCAGTACGCCAACCCGGCCGTGGAACGGATCTTCGGCTACCGCCCGGAGGAGCTGGCCGGACGGAGCCTGTCCATGCTCATCCCGGAGCGGATGCGCGAAGCCCACCAGCAGGGGATGGCGCACTTCGTCGCCACGGGCCGGAGGCGGATCCCCTGGGACGGGGTCGAGCTGCCGGGGCTGCACCGCGACGGGCGCGAGATCGCGCTGGAGATCAGCTTCGGGGCGTACACCCGGGGAGGGCGGCGCTTCTTCACGGGGATCGCCCGCGACGTCACCGAGCGCGTCCGCCAGCAGGAGCAGCTCGAGTCGCTGGCCGCGGAGCTGGAGGCCACCGTGGAGGAGCTCAAGGTGCGCACTGCGGACGCGGAGGCGGCCAACCGGGCCAAGACCGACTTCCTGGCCGTGATGAGCCACGAGCTGCGCACGCCGCTCGCGGCCATCCTCGGCTACGCGCAGCTGCTGGAGATGGGACTTCCGGAGCCGGTCCCCGAGGGCGACCGCAAGCACGTGGAGCGGATCGGCGCCGCAGCCCGGCACCAGCTTGCGCTGGTGGAGGAGATCCTCACCTTCTCGCAGCTCCAGGCCGGGCGGGCGGAGGCGCGCCCGGAGCCCATGGACCTGGTGGCGGTCACGCGCGAGGCGGCGGACATGATCGCGCCGGGTGCCGCGGCCAAGGGGCTCATGCTGTCGCTGGAGGGTCCCGACGCGCTCCCCCTGTTCAGCGACCCGGCCCGGATCCGCCAGGTGCTCGCCAACATCCTGTCCAACGCGCTGAAGTTCACCCGCGAGGGTGGGATCCGCGTCCGGGTGGAGGAGGCGGGGGAGGGGACCCTGGTATCGGTGGAGGATACGGGGATCGGGATCGCGGCGGACGACCTGGAGCGCATCTTCGACCCGTTCTGGCAGGTGCGCCAGAGCGCCAGCCGCGAGGTGGAGGGCTCCGGACTGGGCCTCAGCGTGTCGAGGCGGATCGCCGAGGAGCTGCTCGGCGGGCAGGTGACGGTGGAGAGCACCCCCGGGGCTGGATCGACGTTCCGGCTGCACCTGCCGGCGGGGAGGGCTCCGGTCGGGGAGTAGGGAGTCCGGGAGTGCGCAACGCGAAGCGCCCGCACCGGAACCTGCCGGTGCGGGCGCGGTGCGTCGTCCCTGCGCGAAGCGTCTACGGAAGCGGGATCCGGTCGCGGATCAGCAGGAGGATGGCGGCGTGGGGGACGATCAGGTAGGCGCTGTCGTCGATCTCCACCTCCACGGCCTCGCGGCGGAGGTAGATGGCATAGTCGCCCTTGGACGCCTGCAGCGGCACGTAGCGCACCCCGGTCTTCGAAGCGGTGCGCGACCAGGGCTCGCCGTCGCCCCCGGCGGGCTCGGAGGTGGGGTAGCCGGGGCCCACGTTCACCACGTAGCCGCCGCCCACCTTCTCCTTCTCCGCCACGCTCTGCGGCAGGTACAGGCCGGACGGGGTCTTCTCGTTCTCTTCCGGCTTGATCAGCACCTTGTCGCCGATCAGGATCACTTCCCGGCTCATCTGGCTCCGGTCACGAGATGGCGTGGCTGCGTCCCGCCCTGGGGCGCGGACCTGGAAGGGATGAAAGATAGCGACGCGCTCCCGGCGGCGCACCCGCGCGCCCGTGGAACCACACTTGCGGCGAGGCTGCCCTTTCGCCGCCGGGCGTGCCTTTCCGCCGCGCAGCCGGGCGGCTAAACTGTCCGGGAGCGGCGCGACGCCCGGGCCCGGGCGCCCCCGCGCACGTACCGGATTCAGAATGGAGACCACGATGACCGACAGCTTTGGCGCCCGCTCTACGCTGCGCGTGGGAGACCGGGAGTACCGGATCTTCCGCCTGAACGCGCTGGAAAGGGAGGGGATCGACGTGTCCCGGCTCCCCTATTCGCTCCGGATCCTGCTGGAGAACCTGCTCCGCCACGAGGACGGCGTCTCCGTCACGCGCGAGGATGTGCTGGCCATGGCGCGCTGGAACCCGGCCGAGAGGCCGGAGCGGGAGATCGCCTACACCCCCGCACGCACCGTGCTGCAGGACTTCACGGGCGTCCCCTGCGTGGTTGACCTGGCGGCCATGCGCGATGCCATGGCGGAGCTGGGCGGCGACCCGGCCCGGATCAACCCGCTGCAGCCGGTGGAGCTGGTGATCGACCACTCCATCCAGGTGGACGCCTTCGGCACCGCGGACGCGTTCGAGAAGAACGTGGAGCTGGACTACCAGCGCAACGCCGAGCGCTATGCGTTCCTGCGCTGGGGGCAGCAGGCCTTCGACAACTTCAAGGTGGTGCCGCCCAACACCGGGATCGTGCACCAGGTGAACCTGGAGTACCTGTCGCGCGTGGTGTTCTCCACGGACGAGAACCCGAACCTCCCGGACGACGGCGGCCTGCCGCTGGCGTACCCGGACACGTGCGTGGGGACGGACTCGCACACCCCCATGGTGAACGGGCTGGGGGTGCTGGCGTGGGGCGTGGGCGGAATCGAGGCGGAGGCGGCGATGCTGGGGCAGCCCATCTCCATGCTGATCCCCGAGGTGATCGGCTTCCGGCTGGAGGGCGAGCTCCCGGAGGGGGCGACGGCCACCGACCTGGTGCTCACCATCACCGAGCTTCTGCGCAAGAAGGGGGTGGTGGGGAAGTTCGTGGAGTTCTACGGCCCCGGCGTGGCCTCGCTGGCGCTGGCGGACCGCGCCACCATCGGCAACATGAGCCCGGAGTACGGCGCCACCTGCGCCATCTTCCCGCCGGACGAGGTGACGCTGCAGTACCTCCGCTTCACCGGCCGCCCGGAGGAGCGGATCGCGCTGGTGGAGGCCTACATGAAGGAGCAGGGGCTCTTCCACACCAAGGATTCCCCGGAGCCCGTCTTCACCGACACGCTCACCCTGGATCTCAACACCGTCGAGCCGAGCGTGGCCGGCCCCAAGCGGCCGCAGGACCGCATCCCGCTCTCCAACGTCAAGAAGGCCTTCCGCGAGGCGCTCCCGTCGCTCGTCCCGGAGGGGTGGCCGCCGCCCGCCGCGGTCAAGGACGCGGCCGCCATCGGCCTGGAGAACCGCGCCGACAAGGCCAGCGGTGTCTGGGGCGAGGGCTCCGGCGCGGCAGCCGGCTCGCAAGCGGCGGCGGATGCCTCGCCGCACAGCGACGAAGGCGCCATCGACCACGGGTCGGTGGTGATCGCGGCCATCACCTCGTGCACCAACACCTCCAACCCGGCGGTGATGATCGCGGCGGGGCTGCTGGCGAAGAAGGCGGCGGAGCACGGGCTGCAGCGGAAGCCGTGGGTGAAGACCTCGCTGGCGCCCGGCTCCAAGGTGGTCACGGAGTACTACGAAAAGTCCGGGCTGCAGCCGTACCTGGACCAGCTCGGCTTCCAGACGGTGGGCTACGGCTGCACCACCTGCATCGGCAACTCCGGGCCGCTCCCGGAGGAGATCGCCCGGGAGGTCCAGGAGCGCAGGCTCGTGGCGGCCTCGGTACTTTCCGGGAACCGCAACTTCGAGGGGCGCATCAACTCCGACGTGCGCGCCAACTTCCTCATGTCGCCCCCGCTGGTGGTGGCCTTCGCCATCGCCGGGCGGATCGACTGGGACCCGTACAACGAGCCCATCGGCACCGGGAAGGACGGGCGCTCGGTCTTCCTCAAGGACATCTGGCCCACGTCGCAGGAGGTGCAGGAGACGATCCACGCGGCGATCCAGTCGGACATGTACGAGCGGAGCTACGCCAGCGTGTTCGAGGGCGACGAGCGGTGGAAGTCGATGGACATCCCCGCCGGGAACCGCTTCGCCTGGGCGGAGGACTCCACCTACGTGCGCCAGCCGCCCTACTTCGCGGGGATGGCGAAGGAGGCGCCGAGGACCACCGAGGACATCCGCGGCGCCCGCGCCGTGGCGCTCCTGGGCGACTCGGTGACCACGGACCACATCTCCCCCGCGGGGAGCATCAAGAAGGACTCGCCGGCCGGGAGCTACCTGGTGGAGCACGGGGTGGAGCCCCGGAACTTCAACTCGTACGGCTCGCGGCGCGGCAACCACGAGGTGATGGTGCGCGGCACCTTCGCCAACGTGCGGATCCGCAACCGCCTTGCGCCGGGGACGGAGGGCGGCTGGACCACCTACTTCCCCGAGGACGAGATCACCACGATCTACGACGCCGCCATGCGGTACGCTCAGGACGGGACGCCGCTCTGCGTGCTGGCGGGGAAGGAGTACGGCTCGGGCTCGTCGCGCGACTGGGCGGCGAAGGGGCCGTACCTGCAGGGGATCAAGTTCGTGGTCGCGGAGAGCTACGAGCGCATCCACCGCTCCAACCTGGTGGGAATGGGGATCCTCCCGCTGCAGTTCCTCGCCGGGGAGAGCGTGGAGTCGCTCGGGCTCACCGGCCGCGAGACGTTCGACGTGGTGGGCCTCAAGGACGCCATCGACTCGCGCTTCGCCAGCGGCCGCGAGGTGACGGTGCGCGCCACCGGCGAGGACGGCCAGGCGAAGGAGTTCCGGGCGCTGATCCGCATCGACACGCCGCAGGAGGTGCTGTACTACCTCAACGGCGGGATCCTTCAGTTCGTGCTGCGGCAGCTGATCTCGGGGAAGCAGGAGCCGGAGGCGATCTCCGGCGGCCAGGCCGCGTCCAACCAGGTGCCGGTCGGCGACCGCGTCGCGGACGACGCGGTGGAGGAGGGCTCGATCGAGTCGTTCCCGGCGTCGGACCCGCCGGCGTACTGAGCCGTTCCGCAGGGCGCCGCTCCGGTTCGTCCGGAGCGGTTCCCTCCGCGCTGCTTCAGGGCGGCCACGCGTGGACGGCGTGGCCCGTCCGGTGCGCTCCCCCCTCGCCCGGGAGCCTCCGAACCGGTATCTTTTCCCCACCCGGGCCCCTCCTCCGCCTGCCAGGGAGAGGGGGAACGGCAGGCGAGGCAGGCGCCCTCGGCGATCCTCTCCCGGGCGCTTCCGCCTGACCTCCCCCACCTCGCACCCTCACACCCGACCGTGTCCTCCACCGACGGCCTTCCCCTCGCCCGCGGGGCGGAGTTCGACCTCATCCGGCGCCTCGTCGTGAACCCCGGGGAGCCGCGCCCCGACGTGCGCGTGGGGGTGGGCGACGACTGCGCGGTGGTAGCGGGGAACGGGATCGCGCTCTCGTGCGACATGAGCGTGGAAGGGGTGCACTTCCGGCGCGAGTGGCTGTCGTTCCGCGAGATCGGCTACCGGGCCGCGGCGGCGGCGCTGAGCGACCTGGCGGCCGTGGCGGCCCGGCCCATCGGCGTGCTGGTGTCGCTGGCGCTCCCGTCGGGCGACGCGGGCGACCCGGCGGCGGAGGTCATGGCCGGGGTGCGGGAGGTCACCGAGGCGGTGGG
>DASYWD010000013.1 GCA_035936415.1 Longimicrobiaceae bacterium | reverse complement strand
GCCTACCTCCCGCTGGACCCCGCCTATCCCGTCGAGCGCCTGGCCTTCATGGTCCGCGACTCCGGCGCCCGGCTGGTGGTCACCAGCGAGGCGTTCCGGGCCCGCCTCCCGGAGGGGGCGGAGGCCGTCTGCCTCGATGCCTCGATGGAGGGAGCCGGCATCGATGCAGCACCGATCGTCTCGCTGACGCCCGAGAGCCTGGCGTACGTGATCTACACCTCCGGCTCCACCGGGACGCCCAAGGGCGTGATGGTCTCGCACGGCGCGCTCGCGCACCTGGTCGCCTGGCACGTCCGGGCCTTCGGCGTCGTCCCGGGCGACCGCGCCACGCAGGTGGCCTCCCCGAGCTTCGACGCGGCGGTGTGGGAGACGTGGCCGTACCTGGCGCATGGCGCCGCGCTCCACCCTCTCCTGGACGAGGACCGGCTCGCCCCCGAGTCGCTGCAGGCGTTCCTGCTGGACCGGAGGATCACCGTCTGCTTCGTTCCCACGCCGCTGGCGGGGGGGCTGCTCGCGCTCCCCTGGCCGCGGGAGACGGCGCTGCGGGCGCTGCTCACCGGCGGCGACGCGCTGCGGGTCCGTCCGCGCGCCGGGCTCCCCTTCGCCCTGGTGAACAACTACGGTCCGACGGAGGGGACGGTGGTCTCCACCTCGGGCGAGGTTTCCATCGGGGGTGCCGCGGTGCCCTCAATCGGCCGGCCGATCGACCGGGTACGCGCCCGCGTGCTGGACGCGCACGGGAGCCCCGTTCCGGTGGGAGTGCCGGGGGAGCTGTACGTGGGCGGCGACGGGGCGGCGCGAGGGTACCTGGGGCGTCCGGAGCTGACGGCGGAGCGCTTCGTCCCCGATCCGTTCTCACCGGAGCCCGGAGCGCGGCTGTACCGCACGGGAGACCGGGTACGCTGGCGGCGCGACGGAGAGCTGGAGTTCCTGGGGCGGACGGACGAGCAGGTCAAGATCCGGGGGTTCCGGATCGAGCCGGGGGAGATCGAGAGCGCGCTGGGGGAGCAGGCGGGGGTGCGGGAGGCCGTCGTCGCGGTGCGGGAGGACGCGCCGGGGCAGAAGCGCCTGGTCGCCTATGTGGTGGCCGAGGCGGAGAAGGTCTCGACGGCGGAGCTGTGTGCCCGGCTGCATGAGCGGCTGCCGGAGTACATGGTGCCGTCGGCCTTCGTGGTGCTGGACTCCCTGCCGCTGAACGTGAACGGGAAGGTGGACCGGCGCGCCCTGCCGGCCCCCGAGTGGGAGGGAGCGGCCGACCGGTACGTCGCGCCGCGCACCCCGACCGAGGAGGTGCTGGCCGGTATCTGGGCGGAGGTGCTGCGACTGGAGCGCGCCGGCGTCCACCGCAACTTCTTCGAACTGGGCGGTGACTCCATCCTGAGCATCCAGGTAGTGGCGCGGGCGCGGCAGCGGGGGCTGAAGTTGACGCCGCGGCAGCTCTTTGAGCGTCCCACCGTCGCGCGCCTCGCGGAGGTCGTGGAGTGGGTCGATGCCGGAACCATCGAAGTGGCGCAGGGCCCCGTCACGGGCGAGGCCCCGCTGACGCCCATTCAGCAGCGCTTCTTCGAGCAGGAGAGCCCGGCGCCGCACCACTTCAACCAGGCGCTGCTGCTCACCCCGCGCGAGACGCTGGATTCCGTGCAGCTCGACCGGGCGCTGGCTGCGCTGGAGGCGCACCACGACGCGCTTCGGCTGCGCTTCCGTCGGAGCGGGGCGGACGCGTGGACCCAGACGCACGCCGACGTCGAGGAGCGCTCCCCCGTGGAGGTTCTGCAGGTGGCCGACCGGGCCGCGCTGGAGGCCGCTGCCGAGCAGGTACAGCGCAGTCTCGACCTGGCCCGCGGTCCGCTGCTGCGCGTCGTGCTCTTCGAGCTCGGCGCGGGCGGGCAGCGGCTGCTCGTGGTCATCCACCACCTGGTGGTCGACGGCGTCTCCTGGCGCATCCTGCTGGAGGACCTGGAGACCGCCTACACGCAGCTCTCGCGGGGCGAGGCGGTGCGCCTGCCGGCGAAGACCACCGCATGGAAGAGCTGGGCCGAGCGCCTCGCCGAGCGGGCCCGCTCCGGGGCCATGGCCGAGGAGGCGGGCTACTGGCTGGCGCAGGCGCGGCAGGACGTCACGCCGCCGCCGGTGGACCGGCCCGCGGGCGAGAACACGGTCGCCCGGGCGCGCAGTGTATCCGTCAGCCTCAGCGAGGCGGAGACGGAGGCGCTGCTGCGCGAGGTGCCGCAGGCGTACCGGACGCAGATCAACGACGTGCTGCTCACCGCGCTGGCGCGGACGCTCTCGCGCTGGACGGGCAGCGCCCGGGTGCGCGTGGACCTGGAGGGGCACGGGCGCGAGGAGGAGCTGGTCTCCGGAGCGGACCTGTCGCGGACGGTGGGGTGGTTCACGAGCGTGTACCCGGTGGTGCTGGAGGTGCCGGGCGGAGCGGGCGAGGGGCTGAAGGCGGTGAAGGAGCAGCTGAGGAGCGTTCCGGGGAAGGGGCTGACGTATGGGCTGCTGCGGTACCTGAGCGGGACGGAGGCCAGGGCGGAGCTGGCGGCGGCGCCGGAGGCGGAGGTCGCCTTCAACTACCTGGGGCAGCTCGACCAGGCGGTCTCCGGAGACACCTTCTTCGGCTTCGCTCCCGAGTCCGCGGGAGCATCGCACGACGAGCGTAGCCCGCGCGGACATCTGATCGAGATCAACGGGGCGGTCTCCGGTGGGCGGCTGGAGATGTCGGTCGGCTACAGCGACGCAGTGCACCATCGGGCGACGATGGAGCGGGTGGCGGCGTGGTACGCCGAGGAGCTGCGGGAGCTGATCGCGCACTGCACCTCGGGCGATGCGGGCGGCTACACGCCGAGCGACTTCCCGCTGGCGGGGCTCGCGCAGGCGCAGGTCGACGCGCTGCTGGGGCAGGATCGCGGCGTCGAAGACGTGTACCCGCTGACTCCCATGCAGGAGGGGATGCTCTTCCACACCCTCTTCTCGCTCGAGGGCGGCGCCTACGTCGGGCAGTTCCGGTACGTGCTGGAAGGGGAGCTGGACGTGGAGGCGCTGCGGCGGGCGTGGGAGGGTGGGATCGCCCGGCACGCGGCGCTGCGGGCGGGCTTCGCCTGGGAAGGTGTGGAGCGGCCGCTGCAGATCGTCCGGCGCGAGGTGGAGCTGGAGATCCGGCGCCACGACTGGCGGGAGCTTAGGGAAGCCGAGCAGGACACGCGGCTCGAGAAGTACCTCGACGAGGACCGGCGCGAGGGCTTCGACCTGGCGAAGGCGCCGCTGATGCGGCTGGCCCTGTTCCGGGTGGAGGACCGGGTGCACTGGCTGATCTGGACGCACCACCACCTGATCCTGGACGGGTGGAGCCTCAGCGTCCTCTTCCGCGACGTGCTGGGGCTCTACGCCGCGTATGCGCGGGGCGGGAAGATGCAGCCGCGTGAGCGTCGGCCATACCGGGAGTACGTGGCCTGGCTGGAGCGGCAGGACCTTGCCCGGGCGGAGGGCTTCTGGAGAGAGACCCTGGCGGGATTCACCGCGCCCACGCCGCTCCCCGTTCGCCCGGGGGCAGTGGACGAGGCGAAGCTGGGCTCCGGAGTGGCGTGGGTGGAGCTCGGGGTGGAGCGGACGCAGGCGCTTCAGGAGCAGGCGCGCCGCTGGGGCGTGACGCCAGGCACCCTGGTGCAGGGTGCCTGGGCGCTGCTGCTCTCCCGCTACTCGGGCGAGGAGGACGTCGTCTTCGGCACGACCGTTTCCGGGCGGCCGTCGGAGCTCGCCGGGGTGGAGGAGATGGTCGGCCTCTTCATCAACATCCTCCCCGTGCGAGTACGCCTCGACGGCGCGGCCACGCTGGGCGAGTGGCTGGCGGCGTTGCAGGCGGAGCAGGTACAGGCGCGGGAGTTCGAGTACAGCCCGCTGGTACAGGTGCAGAGGTGGAGCGAGGTTCCCGCCGGCGAGGCGCTGTTCGACAGCCTGGTCGCCTTCGAGAACTATCCCATCGACGAACGGCTGGGGGAGGGACTCGGCGAGCTGCGGGTGCGGAGCAGCGAGGGGACTGAGCACATCGATCACCCCCTGGTGCTCTCGGCCCTGGTCGATGCCCGGCTGCGGGCCGAGCTGCGGTACGAGCATGCTCGCGTCGAGGCTGAGACGGCGGAGCGGATGGCCGTGCACTTGGAGACCCTGCTGGAGTCGATGGTCGACCATCCCCAGCGCCGCCTCTCCGACGTCACCCTCCTGCGCCCCGACGAGCGCGCCCGGCTCCTCCACGACGCGTGGGGCGAGCGGCGCCCCTTCCCTGGGCACGCCCTGGTCCACCAGCTCGTCGCCCGGCGCGCCGCCGCCTGGCCCGACGCCCCCGCCGTCGCCCGCGGCGAGCACACCCTCTCCTACGCCGAGCTGCACCGGCGGGTCTCGGCGCTTGCCGCTCAGCTGCGCGCCCGCGGCCTGGCTCCCGAGCAGCCGGTGGCGCTCTTCCTGGACCGCTCGCCCGAGCTGGCCGTCGCCCTGCTGGCCACGCTCCAGGCCGGGGGCGCCTTCGTGCCGCTGGACGCCGAGTACCCGCGCGAGCGCCTGGAGTACCTCCTGGCCGACAGCGGGGCTCCCCTGGTGCTCACCCGTGCCTCTCTGGCCGGGCGGCTCCCCGGGAGCGCCGCTGCGGTGCTCTGCGTGGACACGCTGGAGGAAACTGCTGCGCCGACCGAGCCGGCGGTGGAGCCGGGGAGCGACAGCCTGGCGTATCTGTGCTACACCTCGGGCTCGACCGGGCGGCCCAAGGCGGCCGTGGTCAGCCACCGCTCGCTGGTCTGCTACGCCGAGGCCATGCGCGAACGGATGGGGCTCTCGCCCGCCGACCGGGTGCTGCAGTTCGCCTCGCCGGCCTTCGACGTCTTCATCGAGGAGGTCTTCCCCGCCTGGCTCAGCGGCGCCTGCGTGGTCTTCCCAGGAGGCGAGCTGCTCGGCTCCCCGGCGGAGCTGGTGCGCGTGGTGGAGCAGGAGCGGGTGAGCGTCGTGGAGCTGCCCACGGCCTTCTGGCACGAGTGGGTGCGGCAGCTGGCGGAGGAGGGCACGCGGCTGCCCGGGTGCCTGCGCCTGGTTCTGATGGGGGGCGAGCGGGTGCTGGCGGAGCGGCTGGCCCAGTGGGCGGGGCTGGGCGTGCCGCTGCTGCACGTCTTCGGGCTCACCGAGACGACGGTGACCACCACCACGCTCCTGCTGGAGGCCGGCGACGCCGGAGCACGGTGGGCGAACCTCCCGGTGGGGACGCCGCTGGCGAACGCGGCGGTGTACGTGCTGGGCGCCGGAGGCGTGGCGGGGCAGCCGGTGCCGGTCGGTGTCCCGGGCGAGCTCTACGTCGGAGGAGTGGCGGTGGCGCGGGGGTACTGGGCGCGTCCGGAGCTGACGGCGGAGCGCTACGTGCCGGACCCGTTCGGCCCGGAGCCGGGGGCGCGGCTGTACCGGACCGGAGACCGGGCGCGGCGGCTGGCCGACGGGACGGTGGAGTTCCTGGGGCGGACCGACCAGCAGGCGAAGGTCCGGGGGTACCGGATCGAGCCGGCGGAGGTGGAGGCGGCGCTGGTGGAGCACGGGGCGGTGCGTGAGGCGGTGGTGCTGGTGCGGGAGGACACGCCAGGCGACTGCAGGCTGGTGGGGTACGTGGTCGCGGAGGACGGGGCGGCGCTCTCGCTCCCCGAGCTGCGGGAGCGGGTGGGTCGGGCGCTGCCGGCGTACATGGTGCCGAGCCACTTCGTGGTGCTGGACGCGATCCCGCTCACCCGCAACGGCAAGGTGGACCGCCGGGCGCTGCCGGCGCCGGAGTGGGAGGAGACGGTCGAAGGGTACGTCGCGCCGCGGACGCCCACCGAGGAGCTGCTCTGCGGGATCTGGGCGGAGGTGCTCGGCGTGGCGCGCGTCGGGGTGGAGGAGAGCTTCTTCGAGCTGGGCGGACACTCCCTGCTGGCGATGCAGGCCATCTCGCGTGTACGGCAGACGTTCGGCACCGAGGTGCCGCTGCGGGCGCTCTTCGAGGCGCCCACCGTGGCGGAGTTTGCCGCGTGCGTCGAGGCGCTGCGGAGCGCCGGCGCCTCCCCCGCGCCGCCGCTGGAGCGGGTCCCCCGCGAGGACGGGGCGGGGCTCCCGCTCTCGTTTGCGCAGCAGCGGCTCTGGCTGGTGGACCGCCTCGACCCCGGGAGCACCGCCTACAACATCCCGTTCGCGCTGCGGGTGCGGGGGGCGCTGGACGTGGCCGCGCTGCGGGCCTGCCTGGACGGGCTGGTGCGCCGCCACGAGACGCTCCGCACCACGTTCGCCGAGCGGGGAGGCGTGCCGGTGCAGGTCGTCCATGCCCCCGCCCCGGTGCCGCTCCCGGTCCTGGAGCTGCGCGGCCTCCCCGCCGCGGCGAGGGAGGCCGAGGCGGAGCGGCTCGCGGGCGAAGAGGCGGCGCGGCCCTTCGACCTCGCGCGCGGGCCGCTGCTCCGGAGCACGCTCCTGCGCCTGGCGGACGACGACCACGTGCTGTGCTTCACGCTGCACCACGTCGTCAGCGACGCCTGGAGCACGGAGGTGCTCGTGCGCGAGGTCTCGGCCCTCTACGGCGCGTTCAGCCGGGGCGAGGAGCCGGCGGCACGTCTGCCGGAGTTGCCGGTGCAGTACGCCGACTACGCCGTGTGGCAGCGGAACAGGTTCGTCGACGAGGTGCTGAAGGAGCAGGTCGGCTACTGGACGGAGCGCCTGGCCGGAGCGCCGCCGCTCCTGGAGATCCCGACCGACCGGTCGCGCGCCTTCGGGCTTAGCCCGCACGCGGGGAGCCACCCGTTCCCGCTGCCGCCGGAGCTGAGGCGGGGGCTGCGAGCGCTCGCGCGCAGGGAGGGGGCGACCCTGTTCATGGCGCTGCTCGCCGCCTGGCAGGGGCTGCTGGGGCGCTACGCCGGGCAGGAGGACGTGGTCGTCGGCTCCCCGATCGCGGGGCGGAACCGTCGCGAGACCGAGGGGCTGATCGGCTTCTTCGTCAACATGCTGGCGCTGCGCGCCGACCTGGGTGGCGATCCCACCTGGACCGAGCTGCTCGGGCGGGTGCGGGAGGCGGCGCTGGGTGCGTACGACCACCAGGAGCTGCCGTTCGAGCGCCTGGTGGAGGAGCTGGGGGCGGAGCGCAGCCTGACGCACACGCCCGTCTTCCAGGTGGTGTTCGCGCTGGAGCGGGACGCCGGGGAGGAGGGGCGGCTGTCGCTCGGCGACCTCCGGCTGGAGCCGTTCGGCGGCGGCGCGGGCGTCGCCAAGTTCGACCTGAACCTGACGGTGCTGGAGGCGGAGGACTGGCTCGGCGCGAACCTCCTCTACCGTACCGGGCTGTTCGAGGCGGAGACGGCCGCACGGATGGCGGGGCACCTGGAGGTGCTCCTGGAGGCCGTCGTCTCCGACCCGCGGCGCCGCCTCTCCGAGGTGTCGCTGCTGCGGGGAGCGGAGCGGACGCAGGTGCTGGAGGGGGGGAGCGGCGCCGCCCTGGAGTACCCGCGCGAGCGCTGCGTCCACGAGCTCTTCGCCGGGCACGCCGCCCGGACGCCCGATGCCCCCGCGGTCGTCTTCGGTGACGGTACCCTCACCTACGCGGAGCTGGACCGCCGGGCCAACCGGCTCGCCCACCACCTGCTCGCCCGGGGCGTCGGGCCGGAGTCACTGGTGGGCGTCTGCCTGGAGCGCTCCGCCGACCTGGTCGTCGCGCTCCTGGCGGTCCTCAAGGCCGGGGGCGCCTACCTCCCGCTGGACCCCGCCTATCCCGTCGAGCGCCTGGCCTTCATGGTCCGCGACTCCGGCGCCCGGCTGGTGGTCACCAGCGAGGCGTTCCGGGCCCGCCTCCCGGAGGGGGCGGAG
>DASYWD010000012.1 GCA_035936415.1 Longimicrobiaceae bacterium | reverse complement strand
GCGCACCACCGCCAGCACGTCGCGCAGCGCCGCCCCCGCCAGCGAGGTGACCACGCCCACGCACGCGGGCGCGCGCGGGACGGGGCGCCTGCGCTCCGGCGCGGTGAGCCCCTCGCCGTCCAGCTTCGCCCGCAGCCTATCGAACGCCAGCTTCCAGAGCCCGTCGCCGCGCGCGTCCAGGTCGGCGACCACGAGCTGGAACTCGCCGCGCGACTCGTACAGCGTGAGCCGGCCCAGCGCCCGCACCTGCATCCCCTCCGCCGGCGTGGTGGGGAGGCGCCGCGCCTCCTCGCGCCACATGACGCAGCGGAGCTGCGCGCGCTCGTCACGGAGGGTGAAGTAGCAGTGGCCGGAGCGGGCGCGCGTGAAGTTGGCGACCTCACCGGCCACCCAGAGCGGCGGGAAGACGCCCTCCAGCATCTCCCGGGCCGCGGCGTTCACGGTGGAGACCGTCCACTCCTCCACCCCGCGCGCGACCGCAGGGAACCCCGCGTCCGCCTGCGCCGCCGCCACCGCTCGCGCCAGCTCTTCGTTTCGGGCGGACTCGGCCGAGGTGAACAGGTCCCAGCTCATCCCCGCCCCGCCCGCTTCCGCGCCCTGGCGTGCGCGCGCTTCGCGGCGTCCACGGTGTTGCGGAGCAGCATGGCGATGGTCATGGGCCCCACGCCGCCCGGGACGGGGGTGATGGCGCCCGCCACCTCGGCGACGGCGTCGAAGTCCACGTCGCCCGCCACCCGGTACCCGCCCTTCGCCGCCTCGTCCGGCACCCGCGTGATCCCCACGTCGATGACGGTGGCGCCGGGCTTCACCATGTCGGCGGTGATGAGCCCCGGCTTCCCCACGGCGACGACGAGGATGTCGGCCATGCGGGTGAACGGGGCGATGTCCGGCGTGTGCCGGTGCACCAGCGTGACCCCGGCGTTGGGGCCGGGCGCCATGAGGAGCGACATCAGCGGCTTGCTGACGATCAGGCTCCGCCCGACGATCACGGCGTGCTTTCCGTGGGTGGGGATCTCCTCGCGCCGGAGGAGCTCCATGATCCCCGCGGGGGTGGCGGGGACGAAGCCGCGGGGATCGGCGATGAAGGCGCGCCCCACGTTCAGCGGGTGGAAGCCGTCCACGTCCTTGGCGGGGTGGATCCGCTCCAGGACCGGCTTGGGGCTGAGGTGCGCCGGGAGGGGGAGCTGCACCAGGATCCCGTGGATCTCCGGGTCCGCGTTGAGCCCGTCGATCACGCCGAACAGCTCTTCGGCGGTGACGTCCTCCGGGAGCTTCAGGGTGCGGTCGTGCATCCCCGCGTCCCGGCACGCCTTCGCCTTGCTGCGGACGTAGACCTCGCTGGCGGGGTCGCTCCCCACCAGCACCACCGCGAGCCCCGGGACGGTGCCCTCGGCGCGGAGGCGGGCGGCCTCGGCCGCGACCTCCGCGCGGATGGTGCGGCTGATTTCGGTACCGTCGATGATCCGAGACATAGAAGAGCGAGCTACGTTCTCTGCTTCCCGAACATCCCCTCGAGCGCCCGGGCATACGGGACGCTCACGCGCTCGATCGAGCGCGCCCGCCCGCTCGCGACGTCCACCTCGACCACCGCGCCCTGCAGGTGCAGGTCGCCGTCGGCGGGCTGCATCCGCTCGCCGCGGCTCTGCATGAGCTGCCGCTCCAGCGAGATCTCCCACTTCATCCCGATGATCCCGTCCAGCCCGCCGGTGATGCCCAGGTCGGTGATGAAGGCGGTGCCCTTCGGCAGGATCCGCTCGTCCGCGGTCTGCACGTGCGTGTGGGTGCCAACCACCGCTGCCACGCGGCCGTCCAGGTAGCGCGCGAACGCCTGCTTCTCGCTGGTGGCCTCGGCGTGGAAGTCGACCACGGCCACGTCGGCCCTCCCCTTCAGCTCCGCGAGCAGCGCGTCGGCGCCGCGGAAGGGGTCGTCGATGGGCGGCATGAAGGTGCGCCCCTGCAGGTTGAGCACCGCCAGGCGCACCCCGCCCACCTCGACCACCACGGCGCCCCGGCCGGCGTTGCCGGGGGGGTAGTTGGCCGGGCGGATGAGCGGGATCGACTCGTTGCGGAGCGTGGGCTCCAGCTCCTTGATCTTGTCCCACACGTGGTTCCCGGTGGTGATGACGTCCACCCCCAGGTCCAGGAACTCGTGCACGATCTCCGGCGTGATCCCGAACCCCCCGGCCGCGTTCTCACCGTTGAGCACCACCGCGTCCGCCCGCGCCTCCTTCCTCACGAGACGCAGGAGCCCCTTGGCGACCTTCCGCCCGGGGCTCCCGATCACGTCCGCTACGAAGAGGATCCTCACCGCGCGAAGTCCACCGCGCGCGTCTCCCGGATGACCACCACCTTGATCTGCCCCGGGTACTGCAGCTCCGCCTCGATGCGCCGGGCGGTCTCCTCGCTGAGCCGGGTCATCTCCTCGTCGTTGATCTTCTCCGGGGTGACCATGATGCGCAGCTCGCGCCCGGCCTGGATGGCGAAGCAGCGCTCCACGCCCGGGAACGAGGTGGCGATCTCCTCCAGCTTCTCCAGCCGCTTGACGTAGGTTTCGAACATCTCGCGGCGCGCCCCGGGACGCGAGCCGGAGATGGCGTCGGCGGCGGTGACCAGGAAGGTCTCGGGGAAGAGGTGCGGCTCCTCGTCGTGGTGCGCCTTGATGGCGTTCAGCACCTGCGCAGGCTCGTTGTACTTCTTGCAGAGGTTCCACCCCAGCTCCACGTGGGTGCCCTCGTGCTCGTGGGTCATCCCCTTCCCCACGTCGTGCAGCAGCCCCATCCGCTTCGCCATGGTGGCGTCGAAGCCCATCTCCGCCGCCATGTTCCCGGCGAGGATGGCGACCTCCTTGGAGTGGAGGAGCTGGTTCTGCCCGTACGAGGTGCGGAACTTGAGCCGCCCCAGCACCTTGACGACCTCCGGGTGGAGGCCGTGGATCCCCAGCTCGTAGAGGATCTCCTCGGCGGCCTCGCGCATCCCGTTTTCCACCTCCTTGCGCGACTTGGCGACCACGTCGTCGATCCGCCCGGGGTGGATGCGCCCGTCGGCGACCAGCTTCTCCAGCGAGATTCGGGCGGTCTCCCGGCGGATGGGATCGAAGCCGGACAGCACCACGGCCTCCGGGGTGTCGTCGATGATGACGTCGATCCCGGTAGCCTGCTCGAAGGCGCGGATGTTCCGGCCCTCGCGCCCGATGATGCGGCCCTTCATCTCGTCGGAGGGGAGGGCCACCACGGAGACGGTGGTCTCGGCGGTGTGGTCGGCGGCGATGCGCTGGATGGCGAGGGAGATGATCTTCTTGGCCTCGCGCTCGGCGTCGCGGCGGGCCTCCTCCTTGATCTCGCGGACGCGCTGGGCGGCGCCGGCGCGCGCCTCCTCCTCCACGTCGTGCATGAGCTGGCGCCGGGCCTCGTCGGCGGTGAGCCCCGCGAGCGACTCCAGGCGGTGCTGCACCTCCGCGACGCGGGCGGTGAGCTCCTCGGACTGCCGCTCCACGTCTTTTTCGCGGCGGCCGAGCTGCTCCGCGCGCTTCTCCTGCGCCTGCGACTTCTCGTCCAGGAGGCTGAACTTGCGGTCCAGCGACTCCTCGCGCTCCTGGAGGCGGCGCTCCATGCGCTCCATGTCGTCGCGGCGCTTGGCTTCCTCGCGCTCCCACTCCTCGCGCGCGCGGATCGCCTCCTCGCGCCCCTTGAGGACCTCGCCCTTGCGGAGGCTCTCGGCCTCCTGCTCGGCGGCGGTCCGGATCCTCGCGGCCTCGTCTTCCGCGGTGGCGCGCGCCTTCCGCAGGCGTGCCTGCTCGCCGGCACGGCCCGCGAAGAAGCCCGCCGCCGCGGCGACCAGCGCCACGAGGACGATCGCTAGTATTTCCATACGTGGTTTATCGGAGGCGGGCAGGGCCCGCAGCAGGTACAAAAAAGACGAGGCGGCAGAAAGTCGCTCCCTGCCGCCATCGCACGTGCGCCCGTTGGCTTCCCCGGTTCGTCCGCCGGGGGAGGAGCCGCACCAAAAACATAGGCATTCCCCGCGTCCAGACGCAAGCCCCGGCGCTACCCGCCCGCGTCCGGCGCGGGGTCGCCCGGGGGGTCCGGGGAGGGCCCTTCGCCCAGGGCGCGCTCCAGCAGCCCGGCCGCGGCCGAGGCGCGCTGCTCCGCCTCCTCCCGGAGGCGCTCGATCTCCTCGCGCGCGTGGAAAAGCTCGTCCGTGACGGCGAGCGCGGCCAGGAGCACGGCCCGGTGCGGCTCCAGCGTGCGGAAGCCCGGGAGCGCGCGGACGACGGCATCCAGGTGGGCGGCCACCGCGCGGGTGTACTCCGGCGGGAGGTCGGAGCGGAGGACGTGCTTCTCCCCGCCGACCTCCACCGTGACGCTGTGCCGGGGGGACGCGCGCTTGCGGCTCACCGGCGGGCCTCCAGCAGGGCGATCCGGGCCAGGAGCCCGCCCACGCGCCACCGCACCTCGGCAGCGCGGCTGCGCAGCAGCGCGTTCTCCGCGCGCAGCATGCGCAGCTCCCCGGCCTCCCCGCCCAGGGGGGCCTCCCCCGCCTCCCGGCTCACCGCCTCCAGCGCGGCGCGCAGCCGGCCGACCTCGGCCTCCGCCTCCAGGGCACGGCTCCGCCAGGCCCCCACCGCTGCGGCGGCCCGCTCCGCGGCGCGCTCCAGCCGCTCCCACCCCGCGGTGGGAGCGGCGGGCGAGGGATCAGCGGCGGCGGACACCCAGGCGCTCCTCCAGCGCCGCGAGCACCGAGGCGACGGCGCCGTCCACCTCCGCGTCGGTGAGGGTGCGGTCCGGGGCGCGGAAGCGGAGCCGGAAGGCGATGCTGCGCGTCCCCTCCGGGATGCCCTTCCCCTCGTACAGGTCGAAGGGGCCCACCGCCTCCAGCAGCGGCCCCGCGGCCCCGCGGATGGCGGCCTCCACCTCCGCCGCCGCGGTCGCGCGGGGCACCAGGAGCGCCAGGTCGCGCTCGCTCGCCGGCTGCTCCGGGAGCGCGCGGTAGGTGTCCCCTTCCGCCCCGCGCCCCACGGGAAGGCGCGCCTCCAGCACCCACACGTCCCCGGCCCATGCC
>DASYWD010000011.1 GCA_035936415.1 Longimicrobiaceae bacterium | reverse complement strand
ACGTGCGGATCGGCGGCGACCCGGTGCTGGGCGACCGGCTGCCGAACACCGCGTCCTGGAGCCGGAACGGGGCGGCCGGCCTGGGCTACGTGGGCGAGCAGCTCGCCGCGGGGGGCGCCGTCCGGGCGTACGGGTTCGGGTACGGCCTCCCGGTGCCCCCGGGGAGCGACCCGGTGGACCTCCGCGGCCGGCGGCTGGAGGCGACGGGGCGGGCCGAGGCGTCGCCCGGGTCCGCGCTCTTTCCCACCTTCCGGGTAGAGGCGACCGCGCAGGACTACACCCACGACGAGCTGGACGGCGACGGCGGTGTGCAGCAGACGTTCGCGCTGCGGACCGGGTCGGCGGGCGCGCTCCTGCGCCAGGGAGCGCTGGGCCCCTTCGTGGAGGGGGCCTGGGGCGTGTCCACGCTGCTGAAGCGGTACGACGCCACCGGACCCGCCGCGCTCACTCCCCCGGCGGATTCGCGCGGCTTCGGCCTCTTCGCCTACCAGGAGGCGGAGCTGCGTCCGGGAGGGGCGGCGCTGCAGCTCGGCGGGCGCTTCGACCACTACGGGGTGCGCTCCCGCGCGGCCCCCAAGTTCGGGCCGGGGCGGGAGCGGACGTTCCGGGCGCTCTCCGGCTCCGCGGGCGTGCGGGTGCCGCTCGGCGGGTGGGGCTCCGTGGGGACGAGCGTGGCCCGCTCGTTCCGCGCGCCCACGGTGGAGGAGCTGTTCTCCGGCGCGCCGCATGCCGGGACGGGGTCGCTGGAGCTGGGCGACCCGGGGCTGGAGGCGGAGCGGGGGTGGTCGGCCGAGGGGGTGGTGAACGCCCGCGGACGGAGGTGGAACGGGCAGCTCGCCGCCTACCGCAACGCCGTCGCCGGCTACGTGCACCTGGCGGCCCGGGGCGACACGCTGGTGGGCGGGGTCCGGCTCCCGGTGTTCGCGTACGTGCAGGACCGCGCCGTGCTGCGCGGGGTGGAGGGGTCGGTGGAGTGGGCGGCCGGGGAGCGGGTGGTGCTCGGGGCGATGGGGGACTACCTGCACGCCTCGCTCGCGGACGGGACGCCGCTCTCGTTCATGCCCCCGCCGCGCCTGGGTGCGTCGGTCCGCTGGGAGGGCGACGTGCTCTCCGTGGGCGGCGACGTGCACCACGAGCTGCGGCAGACGCGCGTGGGCGCCGCGGACGAGCTCCCCACCCCCGCCCACACCCTCTTCCGCGTGCATGCCGGGATCCGCTTCGTCCGCGGCGGCGCGGCGCACTCCCTCGCCCTCCGCGGCGAGAACCTGGCGGACGAGGTGCACCGCGAGGCCACCAGCCGGATCAAGGACTTCGCCCCGGGACCCGGGCGCAACGTGTCGCTGGTGTACCGGGTCTTCTTCTGAGCCGGAGCTACTGGACCTCCACCTCCGTCACGTGCGAGAGCGCCGCGGCCGTCTGCCCCTCGATGGCCTCGAACATGGCGAAGGTGTGGGGGCCGGACGGGACCTCCGCGAACTCGATGCGGAACGCGTCGGGCGTCGTGTCCTGGGGACACTTCCGCGAGCTGTCCGGCTCCACCCGCGGCCAGCGCACCACGACCGCGACCGTGTCGCCGCGGAAGCTGCGGACGGCGCCGCGGGGCACGTGCCGGCAGGGGTTGTCCAGGTAGTAGGTCGCCGAGATCACGCCCGGCCGCGGGGACGCGACGGCGACGCCGCCGGGCCACTCGAAGCCCACGGGCGGGATCCGCGTCACCGGGACCCGCTTCCCTTCCACCGGGATCACGGGGACGCCCGGGGTGGGGACGGGGTTGGGCGGCGGCGGCTCTTCGTCCTCCCCCCCGCAGGCGGCCACGGCCAGCAGCGCCAGGACGAGGGCCCGCTTCGGCAGGTCGCTGCCCATTTCAGCGGTACTCCAGCTCCTTCCGCGTCCACACCTCCCCGCCGCGCGCCACCAGCGCCACCCGGCGCAGGTTGCCGATGTCCGCGAGAGGGTCGGCGTCCAGCACCACCAGGTCGGCGAGCTTCCCGGGCTCCAGGGTGCCGAAGTCCGTCCGCCCCATGGCGCGGGCGCCGTTCCGCGTCGACGCGACCAGCACCTCCATGGGCGTGAGCCCGGCCTCCACCATCGCCTCCATCTCCCGGTACACCGAGGGGCCGTGCAGCGTCAGCGGGTTCCCGGCGTCGGTCCCCATGGCGACGGGGATGCCGGCATCGTGCACCCGCTTCAGGTTCTCCAGCATGGTGCGGTAGCCCTGCCGGATCCGGTCGTTGAACTCGGGGTCCACCCGCCCCCCGCCGATGGAGTCGGTGAGGAAGGCCTTCCGCCGCGTGTCGGGGTCCACGCACTCCAGCGGCACGTCGGGCCGGAAGCGCCTCTCCCGCAGCTCCACGTACCCCTCGCGCACCGTGAGCGTGGGGTTGTAGTAGGCGCCCGCTTCGCGCGCCAGCCGCAGGAACTCCTCGTCGACGGGCCGGTCCTCCACCGAGTGCACGAGCAGCTTCGCGCCCGCCCGGAGGGCGTGCTTCGCGGCCCAGAGGTTCGTGGCGTGCACGATCAGCGGGGTGCGGGCGGCGCGCGCCTCCTCGGCGGCGATTCCCAGGCGGCGCACCCAGGCGGCGGTGTCGGCCGAGGACGGCCCCACCACCATCCAGACCTTGACCGCGTCCGACTTCCAGCTGGTGACGAAGCGGACCGCCGCGCGGGTGAGGGAATCGCTCTCCATGCGGATGAACTGCTGGGTTCCCGGCAGGAGGAGCTGCTGCGGCGCGAACGGGGTGATCAGCGGACCCGCCGCGGCCACGTGCGGAGCGGAGGTCGACCGTTCCGCCCGCGCCCTCAGGTCCCACGTCCACGGGTAGCCGCCCACGTCGAAGGTGGCGGTCACCCCGGAGCAGAGATGGCTGCGGAAGAAGCGCTCCGGGTTCGCTTCCAGCGCGGCGACGGTGGAGTCGTACGGGAAGCGCTCGCGCAGGTCCAGCGCGTCCGGCCGCCCGTCCGCCCACCCGGTCTGGGAGTAGTGGACGTGCGCGTCTACCAGCCCCGGGACGATCCACTTCCCCCGCGCGTCGATGGCGTGCACGTCGGGGCCCACCTCGCACTCCCCCACGCAGGCGATCTTCCCGCCGCGCATCACCACCGTCCCGGTGCGCGGCGCCGCGCCCGTGCCGTCCACGAGGGTTGCGCCGGTGAAGGCGAAGGCGGGGACCGGGGTGTCGCCGGGCGAGCCGAAGGCGGTGGAGACCGCCACCTTCCAGCTCCCGTCCGGCTGCTTCACCAGCACCCGCTCCGAGACCCCGCGCTGGCTCCCGCCCTGCACCACCCGGTACCGGTAGGCGCCGTACACCACCCCCGGCGCGACGGGCACCACCTCGAAGTGCGTGGCCACCAGCGTGTCCGGCCAGGAGTCCGGGTCTCCGGACGCCAGCCCCGCGTACCCCCACTGCGTCCCGCCCGGCCCGGTTCGCGCCAGCCGCGGACTCTGCAGGTAGTGCCGCAGGTACGCCGCGCGGTCGCGCCCGTGGATCGCGGCGATGTTGGAGCGGAAGGCGGCGAGCGCCCCCGCCGAGTCGGCCGCGCGCGCCGCGGCGTCGTACCGGCCCCCCTGCGCCTGCGCGGCGGGGGCGAGGGCCAGGAGCGCGGCCGCGGCCAGGAGGAGCGTGCGTCGGGTCATGGCATCGTTGCGGAAGAGGTGTGTCTGGTCCCCGAAGAGTACGCCGCTGCGCCTCCGGCCGTCAAACCTCGCCGAGCCCGCTCCCCCACGCCGATGCCCCCGCAGCCCCCTTTCTACAATCTTCATTCTACATTCTTCATTCCCACGGAACGCCCCTTGCCGCCCCCCCACCCTCCACGTCCCCCATCACCCTCGACGGGAGAACCGCCGTGAACACCGACGACATGACCACCACCCCCACCGGCCTGCGCTGGCGCGACGAGCAGGTGGGCACCGGAGCCGAAGCGACGCGCGGGAAGGCCGTGGCGGTGCACTACACCGGCACGCTGACCGACGGCACCAAGTTCGACAGCAGCCGCGACCGCGGGGAGCCGTTCGAGTTCCCGCTCGGCGCGGGGATGGTGATCCGCGGGTGGGACGAGGGAGTGCAGGGGATGAAGGTGGGCGGCCGCCGGACGCTGCTCATCCCGCCCGAGCTGGGGTACGGCGCCCGCGGCGCGGGGAACGTGATCCCGCCGAACGCGACCCTGGTCTTCGACGTGGAGCTGCTGGAGGTGCGGTGAGGGGAGTGCGTGAGTGCGAAACGGCGCCCCCTGCCGGGAGATCCCGGTGGGGGCGCCGTTGGGTGGCCCTCACCCGGCGGCCTGAGAGCCACCCTCTCCCAAGTCTGGGAGAGGGGATGAACTGCCCGTAGCCGTCAGCCCTCTCCCGCATGCGGGGGAGGGTGGCGAGCCTAAGCGAGCCGGGAGGGGGCCCGGCCCCCGCGCCCGCGGGGGACACGCCCAGATCGGCTGTTCCTCGAGAACCAGCTCACTGCGGCTTGAGGTACGGCGACAGCAGCCCCGCCCAGCTCCGGTCCAGCCGCTCGTACTCCTCCGCGCAGAGATGCGCCCGCTCCGGCGGAAGGGTGCCGTCCTCCACGAGGTAGGCGTACCCCTCCGGATCCCGGCCGTACACCCAGCAGACGATGTTGTAGAACCGCTGCGCGTCCAGGGAGTGCTCGTTCCAGGGCGCGGGATCGCCGGCCCCGCCCGCGCGGTCGTGCTCCAGGAGGAAGGCGTTCGCCCCGTTGATGGCGGCCTTCCCCCCCTCCTCCGTCCCGTCCGTCAGCAGGAAGGCGGCGAGCTGGTCCACCGCGTCCTCCTCACGTCCGGTGATAGGGAGGTCCCACAGGTGCACCAGCGCGTGCCCCAGCTCGTGGTAGAGCGTGAAGTAGATCGCTCCCCACGCGGCCTCGTTCAGCTCCTCCTCGGACCCGGTGGTCTCGCCGAAGACGCCGTAGAGGTCGTCCATCAGCTCGTAGCAGATCCGGATCCGGCGCTCGTCGGGGTCGTAGAAGGCGTTCGCCTCGCCGCACTCGGCGAAGGTGAGCCGCACGTCCGCCGGGAGGACGAAGGTGCGGTTGAGCGCGTCCGCCACGTCCTCCAGCACCCGCGCGCCGCGGAGGTCCGCCTGCCACTGGCGGTACTCGGCGGAGCGGGGCGTGTCGTAGACGACGACGAAGTCGCCCTGGTCGGCGACGGAGGCACCCTCGGCGGGCGTGCACCCGGACGCGAGCAGCGCGGCCAGCATGGCGGGGAGCGCGCGCCGGCGGAGCGGCCGGCGCGCGGAGGGGAGGTGGGGCATGTATGCGGTGCGGCGGCGCGGCGGCTACTGGTCCTTGAAGATGGCGACGGTGGGGTTCCCGTCGGGGCCCACGTAGCCCCGGTACATCCCGGAGGAGTTGAAGGGCATCGCCACGTTCCCCTGCGCGTCCATGGCGATCACGCCGCCCTCGCCGCCGGCCTTCACCAGGACGTCCATCACCACCTGGTCCGCCGCCTCGGCGAGCGGCAGCCCCCGGTACTGCATGCGGGCGCAGATGTCGTGCGCCACGGTGTAGCGGATGAAGTACTCGCCGTGCCCGGTGGCGGAGACCGCGCAGCTCGCGTTGTTCGCGTAGGTGCCGGCCCCGATGATGGGGACGTCGCCCACCCGCCCAAAGCGCTTGTTGGTCATCCCCCCGGTGGAGGTCCCGGCGGCCAGGTTCCCGCTCCGGTCGAGCGCCACGGCGCCCACCGTGCCGAACTTGCGGTCGCGGTGCTCCGGGTCCCGGCTCTCCTCCAGGGCGCGGAAGTAGGAGGTGGTGCCCTGCCTCTTCTCCGCCTGCAGCGCGCGCTGGAGTGCCTCCCAGCGGCTCTCGGTGCGGAAGTAGCTCGCCGGCACCATCGTAATCCCCTGCTGCCGGGCGAAAGTCTCCGCGCCCTCCCCGATCATCATCACGTGCGGCGACTTCTCCATCACCGCCCGCGCCAGGTTGACCGGGTTCTTCACGTGGTGCAGCCCGGCGACCGCCCCCGCCTCCAGCGTCCGCCCGTCCATCACGGCCGCGTCCAGCTCGTTCTTCCCGTCGTTCGTGAAGACGGCGCCCTTACCGGCGTTGAAGAGCGGCGAGTCCTCCATCACGTTGATCGCCGCGGTCACCGCGTCCAGGCTGGTCCCCCCGCGCGCCAGCACCGCGTGCCCGGCCTGCAGCGCCTGCGTGAGCGCGGCCCGGTACTCGGCCTCGCGCTCCGGCGTCATGGCGGCGCGGGAGATCGTGCCGGCGCCGCCGTGGATCGCGATCCCCCAGCGCGGCTGCTCCGAGGACGCCGGGGCAGGGGTGGCCGCAGCGGCGGGCGAGGCCGCGGGCGGGGTGGTCTGGGCGGTGGCGCAGCCGAGCGGCGCCAGGAGCACGGCCGCCAGCGCGAGGGCGTGGCGGACGGGTGCGTTCGTTCGGGGCATCGACGTTCTCCGGGAAGCGGACGAGCAGGGTCCCTGGAGAGCGGGCCGCCGGAGCGGCGCGCCGGGACGCGGCGAGGCAAGTGCCTGCGGAACCGCATGATGCTAGCACCGGCACCCCGAACGGGCAAGGTCCTTCGGGGTGCCTACGGAGCGGCCTCCTCGCCGTCCGGGAGCGCGTCACGGCCCCGCCCGGCCAGCGCCAGGTAGGCCACCAGCAGGAGGGCGAAGAGCGCGGCGAGCGACAGCTTCAGCGGGCGCGGGATGGGGGCGGGGGAGACGAACCCCTCGATGGTCCCCGCCACCACCAGGAGCACCACCGTACCGCCCAGCAGGGAGACGGCCTCCCGCCCGCGCCGCACCAGCGCCTCGCGCCGCGTGCGCCGCCCCGGGATGAGGATCGCCGAGGCCAGCCAGAAGCCGGCGCCCCCGGCGATGCAGATAGCCGTCAGCTCGATGGCGCCGTGCGGGAGGACGAAGGTCCACAGGTGAAGGCTGGCGCCGTGGTTGGCGAAGAGCCCCGCCACCGCGCCCAGGAACACCCCGTTGAACACCAGCGAGGCCACGGTCCCGAGCCCCGCCAGGATCCCCCCGGCGAAGGCGACGAAGGTCACCTGCACGTTGTTGGCGATGATCCCCGCCCCCATGGCGGGCATGAAGATCTCCGGCACCTCCACGTACCCCTCGCCCGCCGCCTCCTTCCGCTGCGCCTCCTCCGCGCGCACCATCATCTCGGCGGGGACGATCTCCCGCGCCCGCGGCGGGTCCGCCCGCACCGCGGCGAAGGCGAGCAGGGCGGGGAGGTAGAAGAACGCCGCCGCCAGGGCGATGGGGCGCCAGCGAAGCCGCACCAGCGCGGGGAAGCCGCCGGCCAGCCACGCCCGCACCCGCCGCCAGGACCGGCGCGGCGGCCGGTACAGCAGGTTGTGGCCGGCGCCCACCCATCGCTCCAGCGTGTACACCAGCTCCGGCGAGCCGCCGTAGGTGCGGGCGCGCGCCAGGTCCGCGGCCACCTCCCGGTACAGCGCGGCGAAGCGCGACACCTCCCGCTCGGGGAGCGCGTCGAGCCCACGCTTCCGGGCGCGCTCCAGCAGCGCGCCGTACGCGTCCCAGTCCGCCCGCTGCCGCCGGACC
>DASYWD010000010.1 GCA_035936415.1 Longimicrobiaceae bacterium | reverse complement strand
TGTGGCACGCGGGTACCTGAACCGCCCCGAGCAGACGGCGGAGCGCTTCGTCCCGGATCCGTTCTCGGGGCAGGCGGGCGCGCGGATGTACCGCTCTGGAGACCGGGCGCGCTGGCGGGCCGGGGGGGAGCTGGAGTACGTAGGGCGGGTGGACTTCCAGGTGAAGATCCGCGGCTTCCGCATCGAGCCCGGCGAGGTCGAGGCCGTGCTGGAGCGCCACCCGCGGGTGCGCGAGGCGGCCGTCGCCGCCTACGAGGACGCGGCCGGAGAGAAGCGCCTGGCAGCGTACATCGTCCCCACGGCGGACGCCGCGCGGGAGGACGTCGCCGCGGTCAGGGAGCACCTCCGCGCGCACCTCCCCGAGTACATGGTGCCGACGTCGCTCGTCCTGCTGGATGCACTCCCGCTGACGCCCAACGGCAAGGTCGACCGCCGCCTTCTCCCCGAGCCGGAGCCGGCCGGCCCGGACCTGGAAAGCTACGTGGCCCCGCGAACGGGAGTGGAGGAGGTGCTGGCGGAGGTCTGGGAGGAGGTTCTCGGCCTCGAGCGCGTCGGGGTGAACGACAACTTCTTCGCCCTGGGAGGGCACTCGCTCCTGGCGACACGAGTGGCGTCGCGGGTCCGGGAGGCGTTCGCGATCGAGCTTCCCTTGCGCACCTTCTTCGAGGCTCCCACGGTGGCGAAGCTCGCCGAGAGGATCGAACAAGTGAGGATCCCCGACCACGTGGACGGAGACCGCCTCGCAGAGCAGCTGGACCGCCTCGAGGAGTTGTCCGAGGAAGAGGTGATGCAACTTCTCAGGGGGGGCTGATGGCGCTGGACCGCACGGAAAACGATCCACGGACCGGCGACCAGAACGTCGCCTCCGCCGTGCTCGACGAGCGCCTCGCCCGGCTCTCGCCGGAGAGGCGGGCCCTCCTTCTGAAGCTCCTCCGGGAGTCCGGCGGCCCGGCCGTGCAGCCGCTCCGCCGCCGCGAGGGGGCCGGCCCAGCCCCACTCTCGTTCGCGCAGCAGCGGCTCTGGTTCATCCACCAGATGAACCCGGAGAGTCCCGTCTACAACATGCCTTATCGGCTGCGGCTGCGTGGCGCGGCGCGGGTGGGCGTCCTGCGGCGAAGCATCGCGGAACTGGTGCGCCGGCACGAGACCCTGCGCACCGTCTTCCCCGTCCGGGACGGAGATCCGGCGCAGGTGGTACTGCCCGCCGCGCCCGTGCTCCTCCCGGTGATCGACCTCGGCGGCCTGGCAACGGAGGCACGGGAGCGGGAGACCCGGCGGCTGGTGGCGGACGAGGCCGCGCACCCGTTCGACCTCGCAACGGGCCCGCTCCTGCGGAGCACCCTGCTCCGCCTGGACGCGGAGGAGTGGGGGCTCCTCTTCACCCTGCATCACATCGTCAGCGACGGGTGGTCCACGAGCATCCTGGTACGCGAGGTGTCCGGGACGTACGCAGCCCTCTCGGCGGGCCGGGAGCCCGACTTCCCGCCTCTCCCGGTGCAGTACTCCGACTTCGCCGTCTGGCAGCGGGAGCACCTCTCGGGGGAACGGCTGGAGGAGCATCTCCGCTTCTGGAAGGAAGCCCTCGCCGGGGCGCCTCCCTCCCTGGACCTCCCGACCGACCACCCTCGCCCCGCCTCGCCAGGCACCCGGGCCGAAAGCCGGCGCGTCAGGGTTCCCGCCTCCCGCCTCCCGGCCGTCCACGCCCTGGCGCAACGGGAGGGGGCCACGCTCTTCATGACGGTGCTCGCCGCGTGGCAGGTGCTGCTGGGGCGCTACTCGGGGCAGGACGACTTCACCGTGGGCACCCCCATCGCCGGGCGGACGCGGAAAGAAGTGGAGGGGCTGATCGGGTTCTTCATCAACACGCTTGTCCTGCGAGCCGACCTCTCGGGGAACCCCACCGTGGGGGAGCTGCTGCGTCGGACGCGGGACACGACGCTCGGCGCATTTAACCACCAGGACCTTCCCTTCGAGCGGCTGGTGGAGGAGCTGGCCGGGGAGCGGAGCACCACGCACACCCCGCTCTTCCAGGTGCTGTTCGCCCTCCAGAACAACGAGCGCGGCGAGCTTCGCCTGGGTGCGATCGTGCTGGAGGAACTGGGGGCGAGGGACGAGTCCGCCAAGTTCGACCTGAGCCTGAACGGAGTGGAAGGGCCGGAGGGACTCGATCTGATCCTCACCTTCCGGACGGAGCTCTTCCGTGCCGCAGGCGCCGAGCGGATGCTGGAGCACCTGGCCCGCCTCCTGGAGAGGATGGTGGCCAACCCGGGCGCCCGGGTCGACGAGATCCCGCTCCTGAGCCAGGCCGAGCGTGACCGGGTGCTCGGCGAGTGGAGCGGGCCGGGGGAGGCGTTCCCGGCAGACTCCACCGTGCACGAGCGTTTCGCCGCGGTGGCGAAGGAGTACGGCGGAGCCCCGGCGGTGACGTTCGAGGGAGAGTCGCTCAGCTACGCGGAGCTGGACCGCCGTGCCAACCGCCTCGCGCACGCGCTGCGAACGCTTGGGGTGGGGCCGGACATCCCCGTGGGGGTGTGCCTGGAGCGATCCCTGGAAATGGTGGTGGCGATCCTGGGGGTGCTGAAGGCGGGGGGCGCCTACGTTCCCCTGGACCCCTCCTACCCGGCCGAGCGTCTGGCCTACCTCCTGGAGGACTCCGCCGTCGCCGTCCTGGTGACGCGGGAGCGCCACCTCGGCACCCTTCCCCCGCACCGCGCCAGGGTTCTGTCCCTGGACGGCCCGCTGCCCGACGAGGGCGACGCGGCCCCCGGCGTCCCGGTCTCCGCGGACAACCTGGCCTACGTCATCTACACCTCCGGCTCGACGGGCCGGCCGAAGGGAGCGCAGATCACGCACGCACACGTGCTGCGCCTCTTCGCCGCCACGGAGCGCTGGTACGGCTTCGGGAGTGGCGACGTGTGGGCGCTGTTCCACTCCTACGCCTTCGACTTCTCGGTCTGGGAGATCTGGGGCGCGCTCCTCTACGGCGGCCGCCTGGTGGTGGTGCCGTTCCTCACCAGCCGTTCGCCGGACGCGTTCCGGGAGCTGCTCGCGAGCGAGCGCGTGACGGTGCTGAACCAGACCCCCTCTGCGTTCCGCCAGCTGATCGCGGCGGACCGGGAGGCGGACAGGAACGACCTGTCGCTGCGGCTGGTGGTCTTCGGTGGGGAGGCGCTGGAGCCCGCCATGCTGGCCCCCTGGATGGAGAAGCACGGCTGCGAGCGGCCGCGCCTGGTGAACATGTACGGGATCACCGAGACCACCGTGCACGTCACCTACCGCCCCCTCACCCGCGAGGACGTGGAGCGGGGGTCGGCGAGCCCGATCGGTGTGCCGATCCCCGACCTGCGCGTCTACGTTCTGGACCGGAGCGGGAACCCGGTGCCGGCCGGGGTTCCGGGGGAACTGTTCGTCGGAGGAGCGGGGGTGGCGCGGGGGTACCTCGAGCGGCCGGAGCTGACCGCAGACCGCTTCGTCCCCGACCCGTTCGGGGGAGTGGCGGGAGCACGCATGTACCGCTCGGGAGACCGGGTCCGGTGGTGCGGCGATGCCGAGCTGGAGTACCTCGGGCGGCTGGACGAGCAGGTGAAGATCCGCGGCTTCCGCATCGAGCTGGGGGAGATCGAGGCCGCGCTCTTCGCACACCCGGGAGTGCGGGAGGCGTTGGTGCTGGCACGCGACAACGGGTCCGGGGAGAGGCGGCTCGTAGCGTTCGTGGTGCCCGCGGCAGAAGGGGTCTCCACCGCGGAGCTGCGCGGCTGGCTCCGGGAACGGCTGCCGGAGTACATGGTCCCGGCAGGCGTGACCGCCCTGGAGGCGTTCCCGCTGACCCCGAACGGGAAGCTGGACCGGCGGGCGCTCCCTTCGGCGGAGGCAGGTGCGCCCACCGGGGGATACGCGGCCCCGCGGACTCCGACGGAGGAAGTGGTGGCGGGGATCTGGGCGGACGTGCTGCGGATAGAGCGCGTGGGGGTGGAGGCGAGCTTCTTTCAGCTGGGCGGGCACTCGCTCCTGGCGACGCGCGTCGTCGCCAGGGTGCGGAGCGCGCTGGGAGTGGAGCTGCCCCTCCGGACGCTGTTCGAGGCGCCCACCGTCGCGCGGGTCGCAGCGGAGGTGGACGCGCTGCGGCGCGCGGGGCTGGCGACGCAGGCCCATCCACTGGTCCCCGTCTCCCGCGACCGTCCGCTCCCACTGTCCTTCGCGCAGCAGCGGCTCTGGTTCCTGGACCGGCTCGACCCCGGGAGCGCCGCCTACAACATGCCCTTCGCGCTGCGGCTGCGCGGTCCGCTCCGCGTGGACGTCCTGGAGCGCGGGCTGGCCAGGGTGGTGCGCCGCCACGAGACGCTGCGCACCGTCTTCGCCGAGGTCGGGGGCGAGCCGGCTCAGGTCGTCCGCGAAGCGGGGGCGGTGGTCGTACCGGTGGCGGACCTGCGCGCCCTCCCAGCCGCGGCGCGCCCTGCCGAGGCGCTGCGGCTCGCCCGGGAAGAGGCCGCGCGGCCGTTCGACCTTGCGACGGGTCCGCTGCTCCGATCGGCGCTCCTGCGGCTGGGCGACGAGGAATGGGCACTCCTCCTCACCATGCACCACATCGCGGGCGACGGCTGGTCGCTTGGGGTGCTGGTGCGCGAGGTCTCCGAGCTGTACACGGCCGGTTCCGAGGGGCGGGAGCCCGCGCTCGCCGCAATCCCCATCCAGTACGCGGACTATGCCGTGTGGCAGCGTGGCTGGATGACGGGAGAGGTCCTGGAGGCGCAGCTCGCCTTCTGGCGCGAGGAGCTCAGCGGGGCGCCTTCGCTGCTGGAACTCCCCACGGACCGGCCGCGCACCCGGGCGCCGGACGCGCGCGGCGAGCGGGCGCCGTTCGGTCTTTCCGCCGAGGTCACGAGCGGACTGAGGGCGCTGTCGGTGCGCGAGGGGGCGACGCTGTTCATGACGCTTCTGGCCGGCTGGCAGCTCCTGCTCTCGCAGTACGCCGGGGTGGAGGAGGTCTGCGTGGGCACGCCGGTCGCGGGACGCACGCGGCTGGAGACCGAGGGGCTGATCGGTCTCTTCATCAACACCCTCGTCGTGCGTACGGAGCTGTCCGGCGCACCGACCTTCCGGGAGCTGCTGGGGCGGGTACGGGATCGGACGTTCAGGGCCTACCAGCACCAGGAGGTCCCTTTCGAGAGGCTGGTGGAGGAGTTGCAGGTGGAGCGCACCCTCGCGCACACGCCCCTGTTCCAGGTGCTCTTCATCCTGCAGAACAACGAGCGCGCCGACGTGCGGCTCGGCGAGCTGCGGGTGGAGCCGCTGGCTACGGGCGCGGAGGTGGCGAAGTTCGACCTGACGCTGGCCCTGGCGGAAGACGGGGATCGGCTGGGCGGCGCCATCTCGTACCGCGCGGCGCTCTTCGATGCGTCGTCGGTGGAACGGATGCTGGGACACCTCCGCGTGCTCCTGGAGGCGGCGGCGGCCGACCCCGGGCGCCGCGTCGGCGAGATCGCCCTGCTCACCGGGAGCGAGCGGCGGCAGGTGGTGGAGGAGTGGAACGCCACCGAGGTGCAGATCGCGAGCGAGCGCCCGGTCTACGTGCGCATCGCCGAGCGCGCCGCGCGGAGCCCGGATGCGGGGGCGGTGGTCTCGGGCGGCGAGTCCATCACCTGCGCGCAGCTGGAGGCACGCTCGAACCGCCTCGCCCGCCACCTGCGCTCGCGCGGGGTGCGCGCAGAGAGCCTGGTGGGGCTCTACCTGGAGCGCGGCGTGGAAATGGTCGTCGCCATGCTCGCCATCCACAAGGCGGGCGGGGCGTACGTCCCGCTGGACCCGGCCTATCCCGTGGAGCGCCTGGCGTACATGCTCCGCGACTGCGGCGCGAGGGTCCTGCTCACGCAGGAGAGCCTCGCCGGGACGCTCGCGCTCGAGGGGGCGAGGCTCGTCCGGGTGGACGCCGAGCAGGAGGAGATCGCCCGGCACAGCGCGCAGGCGCTCGAGACGGCGGCCTCTCCCGACTCCTTGGCCTACGTGATCTACACCTCCGGCTCCACGGGGCGGCCCAAGGGGGTGATGAACACGCACGGCGCGCTGCTGAACCTGCTGGAGTCGTTTGGGCGCATGCTCGCCCCGGGCGCGGACGACGTGCTCCTGGCGCTCACCCCGCTCTCCTTCGACATCGCCGCGCTGGAGGTGTTCCTCCCCCTGGTCTGCGGCGCGCGCCTGGTGATCGCCGATCGGGAAACGGCCCTGGATGGGGCGAAGCTGCTGCGGGAGATGGGCGCCGTGGGGGCGACGCTGGTGCAGGCGACGCCCGCCACCTGGTACATGCTGCTGGCCGCCGGATGGGAGGGCGGCGACGCGCTGACGGCGCTGTGCGGCGGTGAGGCGCTGCAGCAGGAGCTTGCCGCAGAGCTGCTGCGGCGCGCCGGGGCCGCGTGGAACGTGTACGGACCCACCGAGACCACCGTCTGGTCCACCGCCGAGCGGATCCGCTCGGCAGAGGCACCGATCTGCGTGGGCCGGCCACTGGCGAACACGGGCACCTACGTGCTGGACGGGGAGCTGCAGGCGGTCCCGGTGGGAGTCGTGGGGACGCTTTTCATCGGCGGCATGGGGCTGGCGCGGGGGTACCTCGGCCGGCCCGAGCTGACGGCGGAGCGCTTCCGCCCGCATCCCTTCTCCGCGGAAGCGGGGGCGCGGGTCTACGACACCGGAGACCTGGCGCGCCTGCGGGCGGACGGGCGCATCGAGGTGCTGGGGCGGACGGACCAGCAGGTGAAGGTGCGCGGCTACCGGATCGAGCTGGGGGAGATCGAGGCCGCCCTGAACGCGCACCCGGCGGTGGAGCGTGCCGCCGTGGTCGCGGTGAGCACCGGCGCGAACGACCGGCGGCTGGTCGGCTACGTGGGAGTGAAGGAGGGCGCGGAGGTCTCGCCGGCCGAGCTGCGGGCGCACCTCGTGGAGCGGCTGCCGGAGTACATGGTACCCCCCGCGTACGTGGTTTTGGAGCGGCTGCCGCTGACCCCCAACGGCAAAGTGGACCGCAGGGTGCTGCCGGCGCCGGATGTCGCGGGGATGGTTGCGGGGGAGTCGTTCATTGGGCCGCGCGACATGGTCGAACTTGCCCTTGCCCGCATCTGGGAGGGGCTTCTGCACACGTCCCCGATTGGCGTGCGCGACTCCTTCTTTGAGCTGGGGGGACATTCCCTCCTTAGCGTGCGCCTGATGGCACGCATCGAAGATCTTACCGGGAAGCGGATCCCGCTCTCGGCCCTTTTCGCCCACCCCACCATCGAGCGCCTCGCCTCCGCGCTTCGCGCGGAGCAGGCGGAGCGCGGCACGGGGCCGCTGGTCCCGATTCGCCCCGCGGGAGGCGAGCGCCCGCTCTTCTTCGTGCATGGCGCCGGCGGGAGCGTCCTCTCGTATGCTGCCCTCGCCCGCCACCTGGGATCAGGCCGCCCGTTCTACGCACTGCAGGCCCGCGGACTGGACGGCGACGCCGCCCCCCTGGCCACCGTGGCGGAGATGGCCGCCAGCTACTCCCACGCCGTACAGGAAGTCCAGCCGGAAGGACCGTACCTGCTCGGCGGCTGGTCGATGGGTGGGACCATCGCCTTCGAGATGGCCCGGCAACTCGAGGCCGCGGGCCGGCGCGTCGAACGGCTGGTGCTGGTGGACGCCGCCCCGCCTGCCAGTGGGCACGCCGTGCCCGCGGACGACGCCTCGCTCCTCGCCAGCTTTGCGCGCCACCTGGAGATCCCGCTGGAGCAGCTGGCCGTCTCCCCGGAGGAGATCTTGGCGCTCGACCCGGGAGAGCGCCTGCAGCGCGCGTGGCAGGCCGCCTGTGCCGCACAGGTGATCCCGCCCGACATGGACCTCGCCCACTTCCTCCCGCTGTGGGACGTGTTCCGGACCAACATTGGGGCGAGCCGGGAGTACCGGGGGGGTACCTGCACCGCCGACGTCCTCCTCCTGCGCGCTGCCGAGCAGGCGGCCGGTGCTCCCGGTGGTGCTGGAGGATGGGAAGGGCTCACCTCGGGTCGCGTGGACGTGCACACCGTGCCGGGGGACCACTTCAGCGTGGTCCGGGAGCCGCACGTTCGGGCGCTTGCAGCCGAGTTGTCCGCCGTCCTCTGCGGCTAACGACAGGCACGAGACGGCCTGCTCTGGACCGCGTCCCGGCGGATCTCGTCTTTTACCCGGACCTGTCGAGTGCAAGCCGCGATGCGTCGAACCCCCGCTCCACGATCGCCATAGACCTGTTCGCGAGGGGCAGTCAGGGCGGTCCGACGATTTGGGGCGGAGGAGTGTACCTTACACAGCCTGGCAATCCGCTCAAGGTATACGGAAGGTCTGAACCTCTACCGCGACGCAGATCGAGCGCTCGCTATCGACCTGGTGGCCGGCTTCCCTTCTGAGCCGCGGGCGGTCGGCGGAGGTAGGGCCGTGAGGAAACGCCGCGCGTCTGGCCCGGTTCCAGCGGATGCGCGTGTGGTTCTGCGCCCGGGGCTTACGCTTCCGCCGGAGGAACGAACATGGCTCGCGTGCTGATGGAGATTCGGCGCCCCGGGAAGGCGCCCGCCGTGGACGAGATCAAGGCCGAGTACGGGGTGTCGGACGCCGAGTTGGACGTGGCGTACGGTGTGGTCCTAGTGGTCTGAGTTAGAGATTCTGTGGCAGAAGCGGGCAACACTTTGGAGAATCTCGTCGGCGGTCTTGGTCCAGACGAACGGCTTGGGGTGTTCGTTCGTGGCGCCGACGTAGCGATGAATCGCTTGCCCCAAGGCATCGATGCTGGGGTGAACCCCGCGCTTGAGCTGCTTGGACGTCAGGAGCGCGAACCAGACTTCGACCAGGTTGAGCCAGGATGCGGAGGTCGGAGTGAAGTGGATGTGGTAGCGCGGGCGCTTGACCAGCCAGT
>DASYWD010000009.1 GCA_035936415.1 Longimicrobiaceae bacterium | reverse complement strand
GCCCCGGACGCCGCCGCTCCCGCGGCCGCCCCCGCGACGCCGGCCACAGCGGGGGCGATGCTGGACCCGGACCCTGCCACGCGCGAGGAGCTGCTGGCCCTGCCGGGCGTGGACGCGGAGCTTGCCGACGCCATCGTCCAGGGGCGCCCGTACGCGGACATGCGGGAGGTGGACCGCGTCCTCGCCGCGCGCCTCGGCGAGGCGCAGCGGGACAGCGTGTACACCCGCCTCTGGAAGCCGCTGGACCTGAACACGGCCAGCGGCGAGGAGATCCTGCTGATCCCGGGGGTGGGGAACCGGATGCGGCACGAGTTCGAGGAGTACCGCCCCTACCGGAGCATCGAGCAGTTCCGCCGCGAGATCGGCAAGTACGTGGACGACGCCGAGGTGGCGCGGCTGGAGCGGTACGTGGCGATCCGCGGGTGAGCGTCCGCCGTGGAACCCGCCCGCCGCCGTGTGGTAGGACGTGAGTCGGCCCGGAGACATGACGCCCCCGGCGCGCATCGCCGCGGCGGGCGGCGGCGTTCCGCTCTCCCTTGCCCTGATGGAAGGATGACGCGAAGAGCCCTTTTCGGCGTGGCCGCGGCGCTGGCCCTCGCGGCCGCTCCCGCGCGGGCGGAAGTCCCGGTCACCCTGCGGGGGTCCCCGGAGTCCATGGCCCGCCAGCACCGGGTGGCCGTGCGGCAGGGGTACCGGTTCGTGCGGACGCCGGCTGAGCTGCGGCGGATGGAGAAGGCCGGGGAGCTGGTGCGGCTCCACGGGAACCGGGACTACGCGCTCCGCCGGGACGTGTCCGCGGTGGTGCGGGCGGAGACCCGGGTCTTCGTGGAGCGGCTGGCCGCCGGGTACCGCGCCGCGTGCGGTGAGCGGCTGGTGGTCACCAGCACGACCCGCCCGATGGACCGGCAGCCGCCGAACGCCCACCCCCTGTCGGTGCACCCGGCCGGGATCGCCGTGGACCTGCGGGTGAGCGGCAACGCCCGCTGCCGCCGCTGGCTGGAGGGGAGGCTGCTCACCATGGAGCGCGACGGCATCCTGGACATCACCCGCGAAGAGCGCCCGCCGCACTACCACGTCGCGCTCTTCCCGGAGCCGTACCGCGCCTACCTGGAGCGGACCGCGGGGATCGAGGCCGCGGTGGAGGCCGGCGCCGAGCTCCCCGAGCTCCCCCTTCCGCACGAGCAGCCGGTGGGCGAGGTCCCGCTCGCGCTGATCGGCGCGACGGCCGCGGGCCCGCGCGCCGGGAAGCGGCGCCGCGGACGCCGGTAGGCTCCTGCCGCGCTCCGCCTTCCGTCGTGTCGGCGCGGCGGTCACTTGACGCCTGAAATGGCCCGGCTTCGGGATCTCACCAGCGAATGCAGACGCGCATAGACCCTTCGAGGTGGCTCGTAACCCCGCGCCCGCGGCCGGACGCCGCGGTGCGGCTCCTGTGCCTCCCCTATGCCGGGGGCGCCGCCTCCGCGTACCGCGCCTGGCCGGACGCCTTCGGCGCCGAGGTGGAGGTCTGCGCGCTCCAGCCCCCCGGGCGCGAGATGCGGCTCCGCGAGCGCCCCTTCGACCGGGTGGAGCCGCTGGTGGCCGCCGCCGTGGACGCGCTGGAGGCGGAGCTCGACCGTCCGTACGCGGTGTTCGGGCACAGCATGGGCGCGCTGGTCGGCTTCGAGCTGATCCGCGAGCTGCGCCGCCGCGGCCGGCCGCTCCCGCTGGCCTTCGCCGCCTCCGGGCGGAACGCCCCGCACCTCCCGCCGCGCGACCGCCTGATGCACACCCTGCCCGACGACGAGTTCATCGCGAAGCTCCGGCGCTTCGAGGGGACCCCGGAGGAGGTGCTCGACAACCGGGAGCTGATGGAGCTCTTCCTCCCCCTCCTGCGCGCCGACTTCGCCGTCAACGAGGCGTACGCCCCGCGCGACGAGCCCCCGCTCGGCCTCCCGCTCCTGGCGATGGGGGGGGTCGCCGACGAGGAGGTGAGCGAGGAGGGGCTGGAGGCGTGGGGACGGTACACCACCGGCCCGTTCTCCGTCCGGTTCTTCCCCGGCGGGCACTTCTTCCTCAACACCCTGCCGGGCCCCGTCACCCGGGCGGTCCGGGAGATGGTCCGCGGGGCGGCCGGGCTCCCCGGCTAGCTTCCCCGGAGCGGGAGCCCGGCCACGCGGCGGCACGGCGCAGGAGCGTCACGGGCAGCCGGGCGTGAGGGGGGGGAAGCGGCTGCCCCGTCAGCAGCTGACGATCCGCGGCTTGAGCGGCCGTCCGGATGCCACGAACCAGTTGGTGTACACCCGGACCTCGACTCCCGTCCGACTGGTGCCGATTCCCCCCTGGTACGTTTCGATCGTGTGGATTTCCTGGGGCGTGTACGCCGTGAGCGCGTCGGTGTTGGCCCTCTCCTCGTCGATGCAGATCATCACCGGGACCACGCGCCCGCGGTTGATGACGCACAGGTTGCCTGCCGCGCTCAGGCCGCCCACCGACCCCGTTCCCGCCATCCCGGGGCACACGGTCCGGGCGGCGAGCGCACGCGTCGACACCAGCTCGAGCGCCGTGGGACCGGTGCTGGAGAGGATCTCGTCCCGGCTGACCACCTTCACGCTGGCGCTCGACTTCCGGCGGCGGGTCTCGAGACGGCTCTCCGTCGCACGGACCTCCTCCAGGGCGAGGGGGCTGGGCAGGAGGCCGATGACGAGGTCGGCCCCATCCTGCACGGCCGTGCTCTCTTCCCAGCGAGCGTAGCCGAGGCGGCGGATCTCCCAGCGCTGCTCTCCGGCGGGGACGCCGCGGAGCGTGAAGCGCCCGGCCGAGTCGGTCACCGCGCGCAGCCTGTGGTCCGGAAGCGCCACGATCGCCCCGTAGAGGGGCTCGCTGGTGCCCACGTCGCGCACCTGGCCGGTGACGGTGGCGCCCCGCGCGTCCTGCGCCGCGGAGCGGGTGGCGCCGACGTGCAGGGCGAGCGGGAGAAGGACGGGGAGCAGCAGGAGGGTGGCGGCGAATCGCGGAATCGGGCCCATGGGTCCTCGCGGCTGGGTGGAGGAAGCATGCGGGTGGCAGGGTCTCCGCATGCACCGCAGGTGCCGCGTTCGGGGCAAAACGCATCTGTCTGTGCCGCTTCGGGATCGGCGTCTCGCACCTCGCTCGCGCGAGCGGAAGCGTCCACGGGGGAGGACGGCGCGCGTCCGTGTCGGCGGACGCGCGAGCCCGGCTCCACTCGGCTTCCGTCAGAACGGAGCGCCGCCCTCGCCCTCCTGTGCCGGCCCGGGCCGCTCACCCTCCTCCGGAGGCGGGGCGGCAGGCGCCCGCTGCGAGCGGCGCCAGGACAGGTTGTATCCCAGCGCCGCCCCCGCCGGCGGGCCGAGCAGGTACGTGATCCCCGAGGTGACCCCCGCGCCCGCGCCCCCCGCCAGCCACCCCAGCGCCGCGCCCCCCAGCGTCGCTGCGGCCGAGCCGCCCGGAGC
>DASYWD010000008.1 GCA_035936415.1 Longimicrobiaceae bacterium | reverse complement strand
CGCTCACCGTCCCGTCTCCAGGATCGCCCGGCGCCAGGCCGCCGCGTCCTCCCGCAGCGCGCCGCGCCGCCCGGACCGCGCCACCCGCGAGGCCGCCCCGTCGCGGAGGAGCCGGAAGAGCATCTTCGCGCGCATGGTCCCCAGCCAGAAAGCCAGTCGCGGTCCGCGGTAGTGCCGCCGGTAGAAGCGGAGCGTGCTCCGGAAGTGCTGCACCGCCATGCTCGCGCGCACCTGCGAGGTGCTGGCCGCGCCCACGTGCGCCACCCGCGCCTCCGGGACGAAGTGCGTCTCCCACCCGGCCGAGGCCAGCCGGCGGCAGAGGTCCACCTCCTCGAAGTACATGAAGTACCCCTCGTCGAACCCGCCGACCGCCTCGAAGGCGCTCCGCCGCACCGCGAGCGCCGCCCCCAGCACCCAGGGGACGGCCGTGGCGCGCCGCGGCGGGCTCGCGCACAGGAGGCGGTCCCGCAGCCCGGGGACCCGCGCGGCCAGCGGGGCCACCGGGTCGTTCTCCAGGAACCAGGCCAGGGTGCCGGGGAAGGGGAAGCACGACGCCTGCGGCGATCCGTCGGGGTTCAGCAGCCGCGGCCCGGCGACCGCCGCCCGGGGGTGCGCGTCCAGGTACGCGCGCAGCGCCTCGGGGGCGCCCGGCTCCAGGCGCGTGTCGCTGTTCAGCACCAGGACGTGCTCCGCGGCGCAGGCGCGCACGCCGCGGTTGGCCGCGGCGCCGTAGCCGGGGTTGGTGCCGTCCGCCAGGAGGAGCGCCTCCGGGAACTCCGCCCGCACCATCTCCGGGCTCCCATCCGTGGAGGCGTTGTCCACCACCACCGCCGGGAGCCCGCGCGGGAGCGAGGCCAGGCAGGCGCGCAGGTGGGCGCGCGTGTTGTGGTTGACGACGACGGCCGCGACGCCGCTCATCGGGCCGGTGGAGCCCCGGCCCGCCCGCCCGGCGCCATCGTCCACATCCCGGCCGAGGGGCGGCGGGGGCAGGGCGGCCAGGAGCGGATCCCCAGAGCCTCCTGCGCCTCCACCTCCGGGCTGGCGGCGGGCGCGCCGAAGAGGGAGTGCGTCAGGTACCCGCCCGCCGCCGCGACCGTGGCCGTCAGGTAGTAGACCAGGTGCAGCGGGACGGCGGCCAGCAGGAAGGCGGGGCCGCGCGTCCGGAGCAGGAAGCCGTAGAAGCCGCGGTTGAGCGCGACCACTCCCGCGAGCGCCGTCGCCGAGGCGGCGAGACCCTGTCCGGAGATCGGGGCGCCGTCGATCACCAGCGCCAGCACGGCGAGGAGGGCGAGCCCGGCGCTCAGGCGCTCCGCGGGCCGGAGGTTGAGCGCCTGGAACTCCGAGACGGCGCCCTCCTGCAGGAGCATCCGCATCCACGGCACCCCGCGCCCGGTGAAGTCCGTCGCGAGCATCCCGCCCAGCGTCCAGCGCTTCAGGTGCGTGCACTGGATCTCCGGGTGCAGCTCGATCGCGTGCCCGCGGCCCCGCAGCCGGCGCCCCATCTCGATGTCCTCCACCTGCGGGCGGCGGTAGTGCCACTCGTCGAACATCTCCACGTCCCGGAACGCCGCGCGGCGGATCGCCCCGCACCCGCTCCAGAACGTCTCCGCGCTCCCGCCCGCCTGCTGGTGCACGTAATGGTGGAGGAGGTTCCGGAACTGGGAGACCACCCCGCGCGCGTCCGGCCGCGCGTCGTACGAGCCGAAGGCGGCGCTCAGCGAGGGCTGCTCCGCGAACAGGCGCGCGAACCGCCCCAGCGTCTCCGGGTGCACGCACACGTCCGCGTCCACGAACACCAGCAGCTCCGCGCGGGCGACCTCGGACCCGCGGTTTCGCGCGTACGCCGGCCCCCGCGCGTTCCCGGGAAGCCGCACCACCACGTCCGCGTGCTCCGCGGCGATCAGCACGCTGCCGTCGCTGCTGGCGTCGTCCACCACCACCAGCTCCCACTCCTCGCGCGGGAGGTCGCTCGCGGCGAGCGCGGCCAGCGCGCGGGGGAGCACCGCCGCCCCGTCGTGCAC
>DASYWD010000007.1 GCA_035936415.1 Longimicrobiaceae bacterium | reverse complement strand
CGCGCGATCGCGGCGCAGCGGGCCGGGGACTGGGGCACCTACGGCGCGGAGATCGAGCGGCTCGGGGAGGTGCTCCGGGCCATGGACCAGGCGCCCTGAGCCGGACGGGAGCGGCGCGCCATCCAGCCCGGCCGAAACGGTGAAGCGACTCGAACGCCTCGGCGAAGCCACCGCCCCGGACGGCACCGTTCTGACGCTCTACCGGCGTGACGGTGCCTACGCCATCCGCGTGGGGGGCACGGACCTGATGTCCACCCGGCGCTACCACTCGGAGGAGCAGCTCGCCGAGCTGGCCTGCCTCCCCCTGCAGCACAGCCCGGGGGCGCACGTGCTGATCGGCGGGTTGGGCTTCGGCTTCACGCTCAGGGCCGCTCTGCGCGTGCTCCCCCGGGATGCGCGGGTGGTCGTCGCGGAGATCGTCCCCGAGATCGTCGAGTGGAACCGGAACCCGGACTACCCGCTGGCCGGCCCCGCGCTCGCCGACCCGCGGGTGGAGCTCCGGCACGGCGACGTGTACGACGTGCTGCGGGCGAGCCGCGGTGCCTTCGACGCCATCATGCTCGACGTGGACAACGGGGCCGAGGCGCTGACCACCGGGGGGAACGCCAGGCTCTACCGGGGCCGCGGCGTACGGCTCGCGGCGGCGGCGCTCCGTCCCGGCGGGCGGGTCGTGTACTGGTCCGCGTACGAGCACCCCCAATTCGCGGCCGTGCTGCGCGATGCCGGGCTGAGCGTCCAGGTGGTCCGGGTGCGGGCACACCCCACCTCCGGGGCCAGGCATACGCTGTTCGTGGCCCGGGCGCCCACGACGTAGCAGCACCGGCAGCAGCCTTCCGCAGGCTTCCGGGCTGCAAACACCACCGCATCCGACACTTCGGCCGGCGTGGTCCCGTTTTCGGGATGCGCGGGGCCGGTGTGGGACTTCGATGCCCCAAATCCAGGGACGTAAAAGTCCCTCCTCGCCTCCGGCTCCCGCGCAGAACTACTGGCGGTATCCCCCTAAGCATCGTGGACGAAAGCACTTAGCGCGCGCCGTGCCCCGTGGGGGCACGGGGTACCCGATTTGCTTTCCAGCCCGGCCGGCCGCGGCGTAGTCCGCGCTCCTGCAGCCTCCGTGCTGCGCGCCGCCACCCGGGCGCTGCTCCCGAGAAGCATCCGATCCGAACAAGCGGGGCCCCCGCCCTTTCCGGCTCGGGCCCGCCGCATCCCGGCAATCCGGAGAACCCGTTCCCGTTCGGTGGGTGGACGCGGCAAGTGTACCCCTTTCTGCTGGAGGGCTCGCACCATGTCATCGAGTTGTCCGCTGATCGCAGACGCACGTGTCGCTTTCGGTCGAAGCGTCGCGGCGGTCCCACTGCTGATTGCGCTCGCCTCGGCGGCGCCGCTCGGCCAGATGGCCGCGCAGAGCCACCACCGTCCCACCCTCGCGGCGCCCGCCGCACCGGCGGCGCGCGCACCGGGCCCGCCCGTCCTGGTGAACCGCTCCTCGGCGCCCGGGACCGTGGAGGTGTCGCTCATTGCCGCACCGGCTCGCCTCGCACTGCAGCCCGGCACCACGACGGAGGTGTATGCCTACAACGGCCGCGTCCCCGGCCCCACGCTGGAGGTGCGCGAGGGCGACCGGGTGACCGTCCGCTTCAGGAACGACCTCCCCGTGCCCACCACGGTCCACTGGCACGGCCTGCACCTTCCCTTCGAGGCCGACGGCAGTCCCTTCCATCCGGTCGCACCGGGCGAGGAATACGAGTACAGCTTCACCGTGCGTCCCGGCTCCGCGGGGACGTACTGGTACCACCCCCACCCCGACCACCACACCGGCGCCCAGGTCGCCAGGGGCCTCCACGGAGCGGTCATCGTACGTGCCGCGGACGATCCCCTGCCCGCCTCCATCACCGAGAAGCTGCTGATCCTCTCCGACAACCGCATCCTCCCGGACGGCTCCCTGGACCTGCCGGACCCGCACTCCCCGCAGGGCCGGGTGGACTTCGAGAACGGACGGGAAGGCAACCTCCTGCTGGTCAACGGCGAGGTCATGCCGACGCTCACGATCCGCAGCGGGGAGGTGCAGCGCTGGCGGGTGATCAACACGTCGGCCGGCCGCTACTACCGCCTGGCGCTCCCGGGACACACCCTGCTGCACGTGGGGAGCGACGGCGGCCTCTTCGAGAGGCCGGTGGAGGTCGACGAGATCCTGCTGGCCAGCGCCGAGCGCGTCGAGCTGCTGGTGCGCGGCACCGGGCAGCCGGGGAGCCACGCGGTGCTGCAGGCGCTTCCCTACGACCGATACGTCCCGCAGACCCGGCCGAAGGACTGGAACCAGCCGCGCGACCTGCTGACGCTGCGGTACACGAGCGAGCGCCCCACGACTCCCGTGGCGCTGCCGGAGGTGCTGCGCCCGGTCCCGGCCCTGGACACCGCGCAGGCTACGGCCACGCGGGTGATGGTGCTGACCCAGGGGATGATCAACGGCAGGCTGATGGACATGAGCCGCGTGGACGTGAGCGCGCCGCTGGGGGCGACGGAGATCTGGGAGGTCGAGAACCTGGTGGGGCTGGACCACCCGTTCCACCTGCACGGCTTCCAGTTCCAGGTGCTGGACCGCAACGGGGTCCCGGAGCCGTTCCGGAGCTGGAAGGACGTGGTGAACGTCCCCAGGCACCAGACGGTGCGCTTCATCGTGCGGTACGAGAACTACCGGGGGAAGTGGATGTTCCACTGCCACATCCTGGATCACGAGGATCACGGGATGATGGGCGTTCTGGAGGTCAGCTAACCAGGAGACGAAGATGACGCGACGGGTGAGCAGTTCGTTCCGGTTCGGCCGGTGGGCCCCGGCCGTCCTCCTGATCGCCTCGACCGCCGCCTGCGCCGCTCCGGCCCCGGCAACCGCCGGCCGCATGAGCCTGGTGGCGGACCAGGGAGGGCAGGACCAGCAGGTGCTCTTCGGGCGGCACCTGGTCATCCAGCACGGCTGCGGGGACTGCCACGGCGGCTTCGACAATCCGGCGGCGGCGGGATGGCTCTCCGGTGTGCGGAGCGAGCAGCAGATCTTCCAGATCGGCCCGTTCAAGACGTATCCGCGCAACATCACCCCGGACAACGCGACGGGGATCGGCCGGTTCAGCGAGCGTCAGATCTTCAACGCGCTGCGGTATGGTCTCCGCCCGGGCGAGACGCCGGACGTGGAGATCACCTCCGCTACTCCGGGCCAGGGCAACTTCCCCGCGAACCCCAAGTACCTCGCCCCGCCCATGCCCTGGAACGCCTTCCGCCACATGTCCGACCAGGAGCTCCTGGCCATCGCCGCGTACCTCAAGCGGGGTGTGAGGCCGGTGAGCAACCGGGTGCCCGACAGCGAGGGTCCCCCCGACTTCTGGGCCAGCACGTACGCCGAGATGATCGGGACCCATCCCGCACCGGCGTTCCCGACTGCCAACGAGAGGCAGCCGGACTAGAGAGCAGAGAAGCCCCGGCCGCCAGGGCGGCCGGGGCTTCCGAACCGTGCGGCAGCGCCCCGTCAGGGCGCTGCCGCTTCGAGCTTGCAGCGGGTCAGAAGCCGCTGACGTTCAGGCGCCCGCCCGTCACCGTCCTGCCGTCCAGCGACGGCGTCGGAGTCGTGCTGCTCATGAGCGCACCGCGGATCTGCGCGGCCGTCGCGCCGGGGTGCGTGGACGCGTAGAGCGCCGCGCCGCCGGCCACGTGCGGCGTGGCCATCGAAGTGCCGCTGTAGGAGCCGTACGTGTTGTACGGGAGCGTGGAGTACACGCCCGAGCCCGGCGCGCCGAGGTCGACGGTCTTCGCACCGTAGTTGGAGAAGCCGGACTTGGCACCGCTGCTCGTGATGGAGGCCACCGCGATCACGCAGTCGTAGGTGCCGTTCGCCGTGCACTCGTAGTTGGACGGGTAGCTCGCCGAGGTGTCGTTGTTGTCGCCGACGCCGTCAGCGCCGCCGTTCCCCGCCGCCGCGATGAAGAGGATCCCCGCGTTGCCGCCGCGGTTGATCGCGTCGAGCAGCGCCTGGCTGAAGCCGCCGCCGCCCCAGGAGTTGTTCGTCGCGACGATGTTCAGCCCGTGCCGCGTCTTGAGGTCGGTGAAGTAGTCGACGGCCTTGATGGCGTTGGTGGTCGTCCCGCCGTTCCGGCCGAGGAACTTGCCCGAGATCATCGTGACGCTCCAGTTGACGCCGGCCACGCCGAGGCCGTTGCCGCCCAGTGCGCCGATGGTGCCGGCCACGTGGGTGCCGTGCTTGTCGAGCGAGCCGCGCGTTCCGCCGTCGTAGATGGAGTTGTCGCCGTTGGCGAAGTCCCAGCCGCGGGTGTCGTCCACGTAGCCGTTGCCGTCGTTGTCCACGCCGTCGGCCGGGTCGAACGGATTCAGCCAGACGTTCACGGCCAGGTCGGGGTGGTCGAACTGGATCCCCTCGTCGATGACGCCGACGTAGACCGTCTTCGCGCCGATGTGGCCGGCGGCCCACGCCGAGCCGGCCTGGCTGCCGTACTGGTTCGCGGGGCTCGTCAGGCTGCCGTACATCCCCCACAGCGAGCCGTCGACGAAGAACGGGTCGTCCGACACCGCGGTGTGGCGGTAGATCCAGTTCGGCTCCGCGTACTCCACCGCCGGGTTGCCGCGCAGCCGCTCGATCGCGCCCGCGGTGCCGAGCGCCGAGTGCATCACGGTGATCCCCTCGTGGTCGCCGGCGCCGCGCATGGCGCCGGTGACGATCCGCTCGCTCACCCGGGCGCTCGCCGCCTGCAGCGCCGCTTCCCGCGCGCTGGCAGGGGTGCCCGCCCGGAACTTCACGATCACCTCACCCGGCACGAACTCGTGCCCGCCGGCTCTGGACGCGCTCAGCGAGGGCTCCAGCGCCGAATCCGGCGACACGCCGCTCGGGATCTGGTCGGTCGAGCAGGCCGCCAGGGCGACCAGGGACGCGACGACGGCACCACGGCTTGCACCGGTCGCGAGGGTGGAACGACGCATGGTGTACCTCCGAAAGGATGGGGTGGGTCGGTGCCGCGGATCGTTGAGCACCGCCGTGTCCCCATGCATTCGGCCTGCCGCAGCCAGTTGATTGCCAAACCCTTATCACCAAACACCTTACAAAAACACGCCCCGAAACCTCGTGCACCAAAGTTGAGCGATTGGCGAGCTGCTGCACCGACATGGTGCGCCCATGGCGGCTGTTATGCGCGTGGAGAGCGGCTGGCGACGCGGCATCGGAACAGCCGCCGACACAGCCGCCCGGCCCCCGCGAACGCTCTCCTTGACAGCTTAGGGGAGCGGCACGTATTCTCTTCCTAACCAGCATAGGAGAGAGCCATGGCCGACACGGCGGAGCTGCTTCCCGGAACCCTCGACCTCCTGATCCTGAAGGCTGTCTCGCTCGGCAGGCTGCACGGGTACGGCGTGCTGCTGCGCATCGAGCAGATCTCGGGCGGCGCGCTCCAGGTCCAGCAGGGCGCGCTCTACCCCGCGCTGTACCGGCTGGAGCACCGGGGGCTCATCGAGAGCGAGTGGGGCGTCTCCGACAACAATCGGCGGGCGAAGTTCTACCGGCTCACCGCCGCGGGGCGGCGGCGGCTCGGGGAGGAGGCAGCGAGCTGGAACCGCCTGGCGGCGGCGATCGCCCTGGCGCTCGCCGCCACGCCGCAGGAGGGCTGAGCGATGCGTGCCCTGCTCTCCCGGGTGCGCTCCCTCTGGTGGGGGCTCCGCCGGCGCGCCGACGTGGAGGCGGAGATGGAGGAGGAGTTTCGCCTGCACGTGGAGCTGCGGGCGGAGGACCTGGTCCGTTCGGGCATCGCGCCCGCGGAGGCCCTGCGGCGGGCGCGGCTGGAGTTCGGCAGCACGGAGCGCTACAAGGAGGAGGGGCGCGAGTCGCGCGGGCTGCGGCACTTCGACGAGCTCCGGGGCGACCTCCGCTACGCCGCGCGCGCGCTGGGCAGGAGCCGGGGCTTCACGGCGGCGGCGGTCCTCACGCTGGCGCTGGGCGTGGGCGCGAACGCGGCGGTCTTCAGCCTCGTCAGCGCGAGCCTGCTGCGCCCCCTCCCCTTCCCCGAAGCCGAACGGCTCGTGGTGCTGCACCAGACCTACTCCGAGCGGAACCCGGAGGCACCCCCGTTCCGGTGGTGGTCCCCCCCGCAGCTGGGCGCCTTGCGGGCGCGCCTCACCACGCTCTCGCACCTCGCGGCGTACTGGGCCACCGACGCGAACCTCTCGGGCGGCGGCGACGAGCCGGTCCGCATCCGCATGGAGCTCGTCTCGGCGTCCTACTTCCCGGCGCTCGGCGTGCGTCCGCCGCTCGGGCGCGCCTTCCTGCCGCAGGAGGACTCCGTCGCCGGCGCGCATCCGGTGGCGATCCTCAGCCACGAGCTGTGGGAGCGCCGCTTCGGCGCCGATCCGCAGGTCCTCGGACGCGCCCTCCGGCTGAACGGGGTGCCGCTCACGATCGTCGGCGTGGCGCCGCCGCGCTTCCGGGGGCTCACCGGCGAGGCCGAGGTGTGGACCCCGCAGGCGATGGGGCCGGCCGTGCACGCCCCGGACTACCTCGCCTCGGACCAGTACTTCCTCGGCCTCGTCGGCCG
>DASYWD010000006.1 GCA_035936415.1 Longimicrobiaceae bacterium | reverse complement strand
GCGTTGCGCTGCCCGAACGTCTGCCCGACGGGGAGGTGGCGGACCCCCTGCTGGATGGTGCGGGTCATCTTCGCCTCCAGCTGCACCGTCGCCAGCCCGCGGACGAAACCCTGCGACGCCACGGGGAGGTCGCGGAGGGCCCCCTCCAGGAAGCGCTCGTAGTCGGCGTGGAAGACGAGCGCCCGGTCGAGGTAGGCGGGGTCCCAGGTGACGCCCATCCCCGGCTGGGGCGAGGCGCGGAGCGAGACGGCGCTCTCCGCCCCCGAGAAGCTCTGCTTCTGGAGCTCGCGGAGCGCTTCGCGGAGCACCAGCGCCCCGCGGGGGTCGCCGCGGGGGTCGTCGGGGACGCCGCCCCCGGTGCCGAGGCCGGTGTAGAGGCCGGCCGCCCCGCCCCCGTACGACTCGACCCCGGCGCGCATCTGCCGCAGCTTCTCCAGGCGGGCGTTGCGGAAGCGACGCGTGAAATCGTCGCGGAAGGCGGGGCCGTCCAGGAGCGGGGTGCTGCCGATGGAGTCCAGCAGCGCGGCGAGCGCCGGGTCCAGCGGCGCCGCGGCGTCCAGCCAGAACGTCTCGGACTCGGCGAAGAAGCCCTGGACGTCGTTGATGTCCTGGTTCAGGGTGCGGAACCGGTCCAGGCTGGTGCTGGAGGCGAAGCGCACCCCGTTCAGGGCGCGCGAGTGCTCGCCCAGGCGGTCCAGCCTCCTCCCCAGGTCGTCGTAGGTGCGGCGTACCAGGGTGTCCGCCAGGTCGGCGGCGATCCGGGTCCGCACGCCCTCCTCGGAGGTGATCCGGGGGGCGCTGGCGGAGCGGAGGGCCCGGTAGTAGAAGTGGGCGTGCCGGGCGGAGAGGTCCGGCACCTCGCGCCCGAAGGCGTACTCGAGTAGCCGGCCCAGCTTCCCCACGTCGGCGGAGTCGCGGTGGGCCAGGGCGTTGTAGCGGCGGACGTTGTCGTTGAGGCGGCGGAGGTCGGCCACGTAGCGGTACACGTCGCGCGTCCCGGTGGCCCGCCCCACGTACCCGGTGGGGGCCGCGCCGCCCTCGCCGCGCGGGAGGAGCGAGTCCGCCTTCTGGAGGAGCGCGTCGCGCGCGGCGGGGAGCACCACCTCGCTGAACCCCGCGGCCATGGAGCCCTGGATCTCGGAGCGGATCCCTCCCGGCCAGGAGGTGGGCATCAGCGTGGACCAGAGGCGGGTCGTGCGCACCGCGGCCATGTCCCGCACCAGCCCGAACACGTCCACCTGCGCCCAGCGGTCGCGCCCGCTCTCCGCCCGCAGCCGGTTCACCTGGTGCAGGTCGCCCTCGATGTCGCGGAGCGCCACGACCAGCAGGGCGGACTGCTTCGTCAGCCGGCCGTGCGAGTACCACAGGCCGACGCCGCCCAGGATGCCGATGGCGAGGATCGCCGCCTGCGCCACCCGCACCCGGCGGTTGCGGGACACGAGCGCCTGGGGGAGGGGGCGCGCCAGCCCGCCCTCGGGGAAGACCTTGTCCCGGAAGAGCTGCTGCAGGAAGACGGGGTGCCGCTTCGGCCTCCCGGCGCCCGCCTCCGCCGCGGGCGTGGCGGCGTCCGGCGCGTCGGCGTGCTCGTCGCCCGTGAAGTAGATGCCGCGGAAGAAGAACGACTCGTGGTAGACGGTGCGCTGGAAGACCTCCCGGAGGTAGGCGCGCAGCGGGAGGTGCATGCGGCGCAGCTCGCCGGGGAAGCGGAAGAGCGCGTCCGGGTCTCCGGCGTCCGGCTGCGAGAGCAGCTCCACCTGCGTCTCGTACAGTCCCTCGTGGAGCGCGTCGAAGGCCTCGTCCACCCACTCGGGCGCGAAGGCGGCCTCCACCGCGTACGGGGACGACCAGCCGAACACCTCGTGGCGGGACGCCTCGGGGAGCCGCTCGCAGAGGCTGCGGAAGCCGGGGACCGCGTCGCACTTGGTGACCAGCACCGTGACCGGGAGCCGCATCCCCAGGACCTTCTGCGCCTCCCACAGCCGCCCGAACACGGCCTCCGCCCGGGCGGCGAGCTCCTCCTTCCCGGGCGCGCCGGGGCCCAGCAGGTCGGTGCAGGGGATGGCGAGCACGACGCCATCGATCGGGCGCTCGGTGCGGTGCTCCTGGAGGAGCCGGAGGAGCGCCTTCCAGGCGACCTCGTCCGGGGCGCCGCCGGCGCGGAGGAAGAAGTCGCCCGGGACCTCCAGCACCACGCCCTCGTTGAAGAAGGCCCACCGGCACCCCGCCTCCCCGGCCTCCGCGTCGTCCGGGGCCGGGAAGGGGCGCTCCAGCTCCAGGCTGCGGAGCACGGTGCTCTTCCCCGCCTCCGTTTGCCCGAGCATCAGGATCCAGGGGATGCGGTAGCGGTAGTCCTTGCCGGGGACGTACCCCTGGAGCGCCTGCACCCCCTCCGCGAAGGAGCGCCGCAGGTGCAGCACGGAGGAGATCGCTCCGCCGCCCTCTCCGCCCTCGCGCGGCGGGGCCGCCGCGGCGCGGGCGCGGCGGAGCTGGACGGCCACGTACCCCAGGATGAGGACGATCAGGACCGCGGTCCCCCCCAGGATCCAGGGGAGCATGGCGGCGAGGCGTGCGAGGAGGGCGGTCATCGGCGTCTCACTGCGCGGCGAGCTGGGCGATGCGGTCGTTCACGGACCGCAGCGGGAGCGTCACGTCGCGCCAGAGGCCGTGCGAGACGGCGAGGTAGAAGACCACCACGACGGCGAGCGCGGCCAGCCAGCGGCCGGTGTGCGGGAGCGCCACGCGCGGCGCCTCCGCGACGGTGTGGGCGTACGCCTGCGGGAACAGCTTCCGCTCCCCCTTGAGGAGCGAGGGCTGCCGGCGGAACACGAAGGAGAAGAGCTGGCGCCGGTACTCCTCCAGCTCGCCCAGGCGGACCGTTCCGCGGAAGCGGCCCTTGAAGCCCAGGCAGAGCGCCATGAGGTACACGGCGCCCAGCTCGCGGTGCACCGGGTCGCGGTCCTTGAGGAGCTGGTCCAGCCGGCGAAAGAACTGCTCGCCCGCGGTGTGGGTGCCGAAGAGCCGCGTCTCCAGCAGGTTGTCCTCCCACGCGCCCTTCCCCTGCCACTCCAGGCCGAGGAAGACCTCGTCGCCGAGCGCGGCCATGACGTACTGCGCCTCGCGGTAGAGCGAGGCCCCGAACTCGCCGCCCCGCTTCCCGGCGTCCAGCGCCTGGCTCTCCAGGCAGGAGACGAGCGGCTCGCCCACCCGCCGCGCCGCCCGGGCGGACGGGTCCTCGGCGGCGGTCCCGTCCGCCTCCCGCGCGCCGATCCCCCAGGGGTCGGCGAGGACGGCGCGCTTCTGCCGCACCACCTCGTCGTAGTACTCGCGGAAGGACCGGAGCAGGAACGAGTCTTCGCGCTCGGCGCTCATCTCAGACCTGGGTGCGGTTGTACAGGACGATGTCGCGGGGGCGGGCCCGGCCGGTGCGCTCGGCGGGGTGCGCCACCTGCAGGATCTCGCCGGGCTCGATGAACTCCGGCTCCGCGGCCACGGCGAAGAGCACCGTCCCCTTCCCCCCGATCAGCTCCAGCTCGCCGAAGGTGTCGATCCGCTTGCGCGCCGCGCCCAGGATGCGCCGCTCGCGGAGGGAGGGCATGCGGCTGCGCGAGCCGATCCGCGCCTCGTCGAACCAGGCGACCACCTCGGCCTCCGTCATCCCGGTCTGCCCGGTGACGCCGACGACGAGGGTCCGGGCCTTCCACTCCGGCCGGAGCGCCAGGTTGAAGCTCCCCTCCTCGAAGAGGAAGGCGGTGGCGCGGAACGCTTCCTGTACGCCGTCCAGCATCCGGGTGCAGAAAGCCACCACCGGCGCGAAGGAGGCGCGCGGGTCGTCGTGGTCGTACGGAGCGAAGAGGGGGGGCACCTCGGCGGGGCGGACTGCGGCGAGCCGGCCAGCCAGCGAGCAGAGGGCCAGGTACAGCGTGTACGGGTGGGAGACGCCCGCCCCCAGCATGGCCTCCAGGCGGGGGAGCTCGGCGGAGAGGCTCTGCACCATCCCCTGCAGCTCGGCCACCGAGCCGCCCTTCCCCACCGCGGTCGCGGCGCGGACCTTCTCCGAGAGGAAGACCGCCTTCTCGCGGACCCGCTTCACCACTCCCCCGGCCAGCGCGCCCATCGGCGACCCGACGCCCACCTGCAGCGTGGGGGGGACGAAGTCCTGGACCGGCGCGAAGGTCTCACCCACCAGGGCCACCCGGGCGAGGGGGAAGCTCACGTACCTGTGCGGCGTCGTGCGCCGGTCCGGCGCCGTGGGGGACACCAGCAGGGACGGAGCGGGGCGCCGGAAGGGGACCTCCAGCGGCCCCTCCCCGGTGTTCTCGTCCATCACCTCCCGCCCCGCCACCGAGCGGTAGCGGGGGAGGCTCCCGGCGAAGGGCTCGCTGGGGCGCCGCCGCGCCGGCACGGCCAGGCGCACGGTGAGCGGACCGTTCCGCGCGTCCTCGGCGTGCTCGGCGAGTCTTGCCTCCAGCGTGTGCTCCGGGTCGCCCGCGTAGCTCACCAGGAGCCCGTCCGGCATCACCGCCTCCAGCTCCAGCACGCGGAAGGTGCCGGTCACCAGGAGGCCCGGGTCGTACTCCAGGTGGCGGACGCCCCAGTGGAAGGGCGCGGCGGCCGCGAGGTGGTAGTGCAGCAGCTCCTCCTGCCGCTGCGCGGCGAGCTGGAAGTGCTGCGGGGCGAGGAGCATCCCCTCGTGCCACTCGATGGCGTCCGGGATGTTGTGGGCGTTGGTCATGGGGTGCGCGCGGCGGTGCCGCTCAGGTCTGCTCGACGGTGAAGCCCTGCTCTCCCAGCCGGAGGAGGATCCTCCGGAACGGGTCCACCCGGACGCGGTGGTCGCCGGGGGTGTAGTAGTCGGCGAAGAGGAAGGCGCCCTTCGCCCGCTTCCGCGGGTAGCGGAGCGGCTGCAGCGGGACGCTCTGCCCGGGGACGAACTCCCAGGCGACGGTCTGCAGCCCCCGCGGGTTGTCCTGCCGGAGCTGGGCGCGCTGGCGGTACCAGTCGCGCGCCGTGAGCCCGGCGAGGACCTTGACCAGCTCCTCGTCGTAGGCCACCACCAGCTCCACCGGGACGGGGCTGGCGTCGTTGGCCCGCGGGTCCGCGTACACGGCGTAGCCGGAGGTCTTCACCGCGGAGCGGCACCCCCCGGCGGCGAGCGCCGCCGCGCAGAGCGCCAGGAGGAGGCCCCGGGCCCGGAAGGCGCGCCGCCTCACGGGGCCAGCTCCTCGGCCGGGACGACGCGCGTCTCCCACCCCTCCCGCGCCTCCGTCTCCTCCGCCGCCAGGCGGGCCTCGTCGGCCTCCTCGTAGGCGCCGAAGCGCACCTGCACCCGGAGGCGCCATTCGTCGTCGTACCCGGTCACCAGGTACCCCTCGTAGCCGCGCCGCCCCAGCCGCTCCAGCATCTCCAGCGCGGGCTCCTCGCGCGGGAAGTCGCCCACCTGCACCGCGTACGGCGCCCCGTCGTCGCCGGGGCCGCCGACGCCGTCCTCTTCGGGGGGAGCGCTCTCCGCCGGGACCGCATCGGCGGCGGCCGGACCCTTGGCCGCGGCAAGGGCGCCGGGGTCCCGGGCGGGGGCGGGGAGCTCCGGCGGGAGCTGGCTGCTCACCCCCACCAGCACGCCGGAGAAGAAGAGGAGCGCGCCGACGGCGCAGAGCCCCGCCACGGTGCTCACCAGCGTCGGACGGTCGAGCGAGAAGGCGTAGCGGCTCATCGCGCGCGGTCTCCTGGGCGGGAGGGGCGAGGAGGGCTCACGGGACCTGCACCGTGGCCTGGCCGGCGTAGGTGAGCTGGATCACCCCGCCCCAGGCGCACATCAGCTTGGAGGTGGAGTTCAGCGCGGGCATGTTCCCGATCAGCACCGTCGGCGCCCCGACGATCCAGGGCGCGGGGGTCACCGGCACGCAGGGCATGGGGGTGAGCGCCCCCATGGCCGCCGCGGTGGCCGCGGCCACGGTGGGGTTCGACACGGACTGGCACATCCCGAAGGGCGGCACGTTGACGATGGGGGCGTGGTCCATGATGGTGGCGGCCGGGGGGCCGCCGGCCAGCACCCGGTTGGCGGGGAGCACCACCAGGGAGCTGGGCGCCACCCCGAAGCTGCACGTCATCATCCCCCCCATGCACGCCTGCTGCGCCACGTCACTTCCCTCCCCTGAGGGTCTTCACCGCCGCGGCGAGGAGCGCGGCGCGCCCCTTCGCGCCGCCGCCCTTCGCCGGCTCGTCCACGGGCTTCCCTTCGCGGAAGCGCCGCGTCTCCACCACCTCGCCGTCCTCGGCGTAGGTGACGACCTCGCCGTCCAGGAGCCCGGCGCGGTGGAACGACGCCTCGCGCACCCGGCCGCTGGGGAAGAACTCGCGCGAGGGGCCCTCGGGCCGGTCGTCCAGGTACGCCGTGCGGCGGAGGATCCGCCCCGCGGCGTCGTACCACTCCGCCTCGCCGTTCAGCTTCCCGCCCGCGTAGGGGAGCCGGGCGGAGACCTCGCCGCCGGGGTGGTACGCCAGCGTCTCCCCCTCCAGCACGCCGCGCGCGTAGCGCATCACCATCTGCACGCGGCCGTCGGCCAGGACCACGGAGTCGCCGTCGCGCTCGCCGCCGCGGTAGCCGGCCCGGAGCAGCTCGCCGCCGGAGTCGTCGTAGGTGACCACCGTGCCGTGCAGCTTCCCCTCGTGGAAGGCGGCGCGGGAGCGGACCTCGCCGGAGGGGCCGTAGACGACGGTCTCGCCCTCCGGCTTCCCGTCCTTCAACCCGGCGACCTGGAGAACGCGCCCCTCCTCGTCGCGGACGGTGTGCTCGACGACCCCGTCCATCAGTTGATCTTCACCAGGCCGCCCTTGACGTTGAGCATCCCGCCGCCGTCCAGCGTGCCCATGGCGCTCCCCTTCACCTCGAAGGTGGCGCCCGCCTCGATCGCGACGGTGGTGGAGGCCTTCTCCTTGATGCTCAGCCCCTCGATGGTCAGGTCCAGCCCGGCCTTGTTCTTGAGCGAGGTGCCGGCCTCGTTGCTCAGCTCCGTCCCCGCCTTGGCCTTGAGCGCCGTGGCGGCCTCCAGCGAAAGGTCGGCGCCGGACTCGATGGCGAGCGCGCCGCCGGACTTGAGGGTGATGGCCCCGGTGGCCTCGATCACCAGGTCGCCGGTGACCTTGAGGGTGTAGTTCCCCCCGGTCTCGTGGGTGAAGGCGGCGTCGTTCCTGTGCGTCTCGTCGCCCCCCACCTTTACGTCGCGCTTTCCCTGGGTAACGGTGTGCGCCTCGTCGCCCTCGGTGACGGTGACGGTCCGCTTCCCCTTGGAGACGAGGAGCTCCTCGTCGCCCTCGCTCACCGTGACGGAGCGCTTCCCCTTGCTCACCGTGAGCGTGTCGTCCGCCTCCTCCACGGTCGTGGTGCGGGCGTTCTTCACGGAGACGACCAGGTCCTTGGCGGCGCGGAGGTACACCTCCTCCGAGTCCTTCTTGTCCTCGAAGCGCAGCTCGTTGGACTCCTCGCCCGCCTTGGACGACTTCCCCTTGAGGGTGCTCCGGGTCTGGTGGTCGGGGAGGGTGTAGGGGACGGTCGTCTGCGCGTTGTAGACGCACCCGGTCACCAGGGGCCGGTCCGGGTCGCCCTCCAGGAAGGAGACCACCACCTCCTGGCCGATGCGGGGGAGGAAGAAGCTCCCCCACCCCTGCCCCGCCCACCCCTGCGCCACGCGGACCCAGCAGGAGGAGTTCTCGTCGGCCTGCCCCTTCTGGTCCCAGTGGAACTGCACCTTCACGCGCCCGAAGGAGTCGGTCCAGATCTCCTCCCCGCTCTTCCCCACCACCACCGCGGTCTGCGCCCCGGCGATGGTCGGCCTGGGGGTGCCGCGCGCCGGGCGGAAGGGGACGTCCGCGGGGAAGGCCTCGAACGAGTTGGTGTAGACCTCCTGGTTCGCGGAGACGGAGACGGAGCGGAGGACGTAGGTGGTGTTGGCGTCCTCGCGCTCGTGCCCCTCCAGGTCGAAGCTGTATCCGGCGGTGAAGGCGCGGCAGAAGCTGTCGCCGCGGAGGGTGTTCGCGGGCACCTCGCACGCCTCGATGCGGAGCTTGGCGATGCGCTCGCCGTCGGAGGTCTGCGCGAAGCCGCCCGGGTAATCGTAGACGCGCAGCTCCCCGGCGCTCCCCTCCACGGTGACCACCAGGTCGGTGGCGGGGGTCTCGAAGTTGAAGTCGTCCAGCGCGACCTTCCCCGTGGTGACCTGGCGCTCCAGCGTGCAGCGGGTGACCACGTCCTCCATCTCCGCCAGGGTGGCGGTCTGCCGGAACTTCGCGGCGGCGAGCCCGGGGCACGGGGCGTGGGCGTCGGCGTCGTCCGCCAGCACCAGCGTGTGCGCCCCCTCCGCGTGCTCGAAGAAGTAGAAGATCCCCTCCTCCTCCAGGAGCCGCGACACGAAGGCGAACGCCGTTTCCCGGTACTGCACGCAGTAGTCGCGGGCGGCGTAGGTGCCGGTCAGCGCGTTGCGGTAGTCCGTGAACCCCAGCTCGCCGAAGAGCGCCTCCACGATCTGCGGGACCGTCTGGCTCTGGAAGATCCGGCAGTCGGCGGTCAGGGTCAGGAGCCAGAGCCAGGGGCGCAGCTCGGCGTGGTAGACGGTGGTCCGGTGGTAGCCGCCGCCCTGCGCGAAGCGGGTGACGATCCCGTGGAAGTGGCGCTGCGACCCGTCCGCCATCGCCAGCGACACCGTCATCCCCTGTCCCACCACGTCGTCGAAGGCGAGCCCCGCGTCCTCCGACACCATACTCAGCGAGTAGTGGAACAGCCCGGAGATACGCTCCTCGCCGTGGAAGTCGCGGACGACCACGACGTTCTCCCCCAGCGGGGAGGCCACGGTGAGCGGGAGGGCGGTCTGCGCGATCGGCATCAGACGAGCGCCCCCTCGGCGACGTGGTAGGCGAACCCGCCGACGGGGTCCAGCGACAGGTGCACGGCGGCGACGGGCTCCCCGCGCGACATCCGCTCCAGCACCCGCGCGGAAAGCTCCGGGAGCACGGTGTGCGAGACGATGTGGTCCACGGTGCGGGCGCCGCTCTCCGCCACGGTGCAGCTCCCGGCGACCGCCGCCGCCACGGCGTCGTCGTAGGTCAGCTCGGCGCCGTGGTTCTCCCAGAAGCGGCGCTGCACCTCGGCCAGCTTCAGCTCCACGATCTCGCGGATCTCGGCTTCGCCCAGCGGGAAGTACGGGACCACGGTCATCCGCCCCAGGAGCGCGGGGCGGAAGGTGCGCAGCAGCTCGGGGCGGATCCGCTCCACGAGCGCCTCCGGGTCCGGGCGGCCGTCCCGGCAGGCGTCCAGGATGGCGTCGGAGCCGAGGTTGGAGGTGAGGAGGATCAGCGTGTTCCTGAAGTCCACGGCGACCCCCTCGCCGTCCTCCAGCTTCCCCTTGTCGAACACCTGGTAGAAGAGCTCCATCACGTCCGGGTGGGCCTTCTCCACCTCGTCCAGGAGGACCACGGAGTAGGGCCGCCGCCGCACCGCCTCGGTGAGGATTCCGCCGCGCCCGTAGCCCACGTAGCCGGGAGGCGCGCCCTTGAGGGCGGAGACGGTGTGCGCCTCCTGGTACTCGGACATGTTGACGGTGACGAGGTTGCGCTCGCCGCCGTAGAGGTGGTCGGCCAGGGTGAGGGCGGTCTCGGTCTTCCCGACGCCGCTGGGCCCCACCAGCAGGAAGACGCCGACGGGCTTCCCCGGGTCGTCGAGCGAGGCGCGGAAGGTCCGGATCCGGCGGGCGATGACGTCCAGCGCCTCCGGCTGCCCCACCACGCGGTCGGCCATGCGGTGGCGGAGCCCCAGCACGGTGCGGATCTCGTCCTTGACGATCTTCCCCAGCGGGATCCCGGTCCACCCGGAGATCACGGAGGCCACCACGCGCGACCCCACGCAGGACGGGACCAGCGGCTCCTCGCCCTGCAGCGCCTCCAGGTCCGCCTCCAGCGCGGCCACCTGCAGCCCCCCGAGCCCGGTGGGGTCGGGCGCGGACTCGGCCTCGGCCCGGAGGCGGACGATCTCGCGCACGCGCTCCAGCTCGGCGCGCCAGCGGTCCTCCAGCGTGGCGCGCTCGGCGCGGGCGCGCTCCAGCTCCCCCTCCAGCCGCTCCAGGCGGGCGCCGTGGTCGCACCCGGCGGCGGCCTCGCGCCGGAGGATCCCCAGCTCCAGCTCCGCCTCCTCGATCCGCCGGACGGCCGCCTCCAGCGCCACCGGGGCGCCGTTCTGGGCCACGGCCACGCGGGCGCAGGCGGTGTCGAGCACGCCGATGGCCTTGTCGGGGAGCTGCCGGCCGGGCATGTGGCGGTGGGAGAGGCGCACCGCGTCGCGCACCGCCTCGTCCAGCACGCGGACGCCGTGGTGCCGCTCCAGCTGCGCGACGATCCCGCGGAGCATCCCGGCGGCGCTCTCCTCGTCGGGCTCGTCCACGCGGACGACCTGGAAGCGCCGCGCGAGGGCGGGGTCCTTTTCGACGTAGCGCTTGTACTCGGACCAGGTGGTGGCCGCGATGGTGCGCAGCTCGCCGCGGGCGAGGGCGGGCTTGAGGAGGTTGGCGGCGTCGCCCTGCCCCTCCGCCCCCCCGGCGCCGATCAGGGTGTGCGCCTCGTCGATGAAGAGGATCACGGGCCGGGGGGAGGAGCGCACCTCGTCGATCACGGAGCGGACCCGGTTCTCGAACTCGCCGCGCACCCCGGCGCCGGCCTGGAGCGCGCCCAGGTCCAGCGCGAGGACCGCGGCCCCCCGGAGCGGGGGCGGCACGCTCCCCGCGGCGACGCGCAGCGCGAACCCCTCCACCACGGCGGTCTTCCCCACGCCGGCCTCGCCGGTCAGGATGGGGTTGTTCTGCCGCCGCCGCATGAGGACGTCCACGATCTGGCGGATTTCGCCGTCGCGCCCGCGGATGGGGTCGATTTTCCCGGCGCGGGCCAGGGCGGTGAGGTCGAGGG
>DASYWD010000005.1 GCA_035936415.1 Longimicrobiaceae bacterium | reverse complement strand
GCAGCGCCGTGGACGCCGGCCGCCGCGCCGCGCGCGACGCCCGGCACGACCTGGAGCGCCGCGTCTCCGACGCCAAGGCCGCGTACCAGGGCGGGCTGGACGCCCTCCAGGACCCGGGCGCGCCGATGGTGGAGGCGGAGGTGGTGGTCACCGAGGTGATCATCGAGGACGTGCCGGACGACGGGCTGCGGTAGAGATCCGCGACGGGATCGTTGACGCGGTCCCGACAAAGGTCTACGTTCTTTCCACATGGGAACGCGGATCCGGACGACACGGGCGGTGAGCCTCGCGGGCGCCGCCCGCGCGGCCGTGGTCCGCATCCTCCGCGGGGCGTGGGACTTCGTCTCGCGCGTCTACAACTCCGCGGCGGAAGACGACGTCTTCTTCCTGGCCGGGGCGATCGCCTTCAACATCCTGGTCGCGGCGATCCCCTTCCTGCTCCTCATCGTCGCAATCTTCGGCTTCGTCCTCCCGCGCTTCGCGGAGGACCCGGAGCAGGCGGCGGTGGACTACGTCGTCTCGATCCTCCCCCCCTCGCAGGCGGTGGTCAGCTTCACCCGGGAGCTGGTGAGCGGGATCATCGGGGGCCGGACTCGCTTCGGGCTCCTGGGCCTCGCCCTGTTCGTGTGGACCTCCACGCGGCTCTTCGGGACGCTGCGGACGGTGCTGCGCCACGTCTTCGACCTGCAGGACGACCGCGGGATCGTGCGGGGGAAGATCTTCGACGCGCAGATGGTGCTCCTGGCCGGGACGCTCTTCCTGGCGAACACCGGGATCACCATCGTGCTGGGGGCGGTGCGGGGCTTCGGGCAGGAGTGGCTGGCCGAGCGGGGGCTGCGCGAGCTCCCCATCGTGGAGGTGGTGTACGCGCAGCTCCTGGCGTTCGCCTTCATCTTCGTGATGTTCGTGCTGATCTACCGGTACCTCCCGGCCCGGCGGATCCCGTGGCGGGTGTCGCTGACCGCGGCGGCGTTCACCGCGGTGGCGTGGGAGCTGCTCAAGGGGGTCTTCACCTGGTACGTGACCTACGTCGCCAACTACGGCACCACCTACGGCCGGGTGGCGACGGTCATCGTCCTGGTCTTCTGGATCTATTATTCGGCGGTGGTGTTCATCCTGGGCGGCGAGGTCGGGCAGGTGTACGACCTGAACCGGACCCGCCGGAGACAAAAGGAGCTTCTGGAGTGAGTGCGAAAGTGCGTGAGTGCGTGAGTGCGAGAGTGCGGGGCCTGCCGACGGTCCTCGCGGCGCTGCTGGCGCTGGCGTTCGGGGCGGCGGAGGCGGCGGCGCAGGGGCTCCCCATGTCGCCGGTGGCCATCGCCCACGGCGTGGCGCGGGAGGGGACCGCCCGCTACCGCGACCCCCCGGTGAACGTGGAGGGCCGCTACGTGGTGATCTCCCTGGCCGAGCACAGGCTCTACCTCATGGAGGACGAGCGGGTGATCTGGTCCGCCATCGTGGGGACCGGGACCGGGACCCGCCTGGAGGGCGCCGGGCAGAAGTGGGACTTCTCCACCCCGCGCGGGATGTTCCGCGTGCAGCTTAAGGAAAAGGACCCCGTCTGGGTGGTGCCGGACTGGGCCTTCATCGAGCGCGGAGAGCCCATCCCCCCGCGCGACTCCCCCAAGCGGCGCGAGCCGGGGATGCTGGGGACCACGGCGCTCTACCTGGAGGAGGAGATCGCCATCCACGGGACCAACAAGCCCGAGCTGCTGGGGCAGGCCGTCTCGCACGGATGCATCCGCATGAGCAACGAGGACGCCCGCCGGCTCTATTACGAAGTCGAGGTCGGGACTCCGGTCATCATCTACTAGGGGGCAGGGACGGCCTGGAGCTGCAGGACGGCGGGGTGCCTGCCGGCTGCTCCCCGTGACCTCCTTTTTTTCTGAAGCTTTCGAATGAACAAGCCAGCGGGGGACAAGCCGGACACCCCGAGGATCGTGGTGCAGAACCGGAAGGCGCGTCACGAGTACCACGTGATCGAGACCTGGGAGGCCGGGCTCGTCCTGCAGGGGACCGAGGTCAAGTCGCTGCGGGAGGGGAAGGGGAACCTCCAGGACGCCTACGCCCGCGTGGACCGGGGCGAGGTGTGGCTGCACAACATGCACATCTCCCCCTACGAGCAGGGGAACCGGTTCAACCACGACCCCCTCCGCCCCCGCAAGCTCCTCCTGCACAGCCGGCAGATCCGCAAGCTGATCGGCCAGGTGGAGAAGTCCGGGCTCACCCTGGTTCCCCTCGACGTCCACTTCAGCCGCGGCATCGCCAAGGTCAACCTGGCCCTGGTGCGCGGCAAGCAGCTCCACGACAAACGTGAAGACCTCAAGAAGCGCGATGCGCAGCGTGAAATGCAGCGTGCCCTCAAGGAGTAGCCTCCGGCGGATGGTCCCCGCCCTCCTCTTCGCCGTCGCCACCCTCGCCTCCACCGCCGCACCGGCCCAGCGCGCTCCCGCCTGGACCGTGGAGAGCGGCGCGCGCGGCGTGGCCGTGGCGCCGGCCACCGGGCGGGGGTACGCGGCGCTCCCGCTCTCCGCGCTCGTTTCCGTGGGCGCGGAGGTCGCGCCGCGCGGCGACGAGGTGGAGGTGCGCCTCGCGGGACGGGAGCTCCGCTTCCGGGCCGGATCGCCG
>DASYWD010000004.1 GCA_035936415.1 Longimicrobiaceae bacterium | reverse complement strand
GGGACGGCGCACGCGTGGTAGTTCCCCATGGCGTCGGTCCAGGCCAGCGTCCTCCCCGCCGGGACGTCGCCGGCGGCGGGCCAGGAGAGCACCACCGGCGTCCCCGCCGTCGGCGCTCCCCCGCCCTCCTGCCGCACGGTCCCCACCACCACCCCGGTCCCCCCGCGCCGCTCCAGCGGCGAGCACCGCGAGGCCAGCACCGCGGTGAGCGGCGGCACGGCCAGCCGCACCGGGTCCCCGGCGCCGCGCCGCAGGTCCACCGTCTGCGCCGGGGGGATCCAGTCGAGCGAGTCGATCCGCGGGTGCGAGAAGACCACGGCGTAGCGCCCCTCGGCCACGTCGGCGATCCGGAACTCCCCCCGCGCGTCCGTCTCCGCCTCCAGGGCGGTGCCGGCCAGGCGCACGCGCGCGCCCGCCAGCGGGACGGAGCGCGTGCTGTCGAACACCGTCCCGGTGAGCGCCGCGCGCGCAGCGGAGCGCACCAGCACGCCGCCGGTGGTGTGCACGTCCAGCACCTCCCAGACCACCTCCCGGAACCCGGCCACGCGGCGGCGCTCGTGGCGGACGCTCCCCACCTTGAGCGTGTCCATCCCCACCAGCGGCATGAGGATCCGCCAGCGCGCCACGACCCACTCCCCCCCGGGAAGCCGCTCGAACTCCACCCGGCCGCCCAGCCGGCCGGCGGGGCCCTGCAGCTCCAGCCCGGTGTAGGTGTACTCCAGGTGGCGCAGCTCCGAGGTGCGCGGGTCGAGCCAGAGGACGCCGCGCACGTCCGGGAGCCGGCGCCCGCGCACCGGCTCGAACGCCAGCCCCGCCAGCCCGCGCTCCTCCCGCACGCGGAAGCAGTGGGTGTCCATGAAGGCGTCGGAAAGGAGCACCTCCGCGTCCGGCGCGGAGTAGACGACCGAGTCCCCCTCCGCCCGCACGAACCCCTCCCGGACCAGCCGCTCCGCCGGGACGCTCACGAACGGGCTCACGGCGTACCCGGTCATCCGCCGCTCCTGCTCGGACTGCACCCGCATGGAGCCGGCGTCCAGGATCCGGGCGTGCTCCTGGACGGTGTACCGGAAGCGCCGCCGCGCCGCCGTCCACGCGGTGGCGCTCAGCGCCTTGCGCACCTCCTCCCACAGCGCGGCCGTCCGCTCCTCCGCCTCGGGGAGGGCGGCGCAGCGCCCCTTCTCCGCCCGCACCACCAGCCCCTCCAGCCGGACCGGCTCCGCGCCCATCTCCATCTCGTGCTCCCGGGTCTCGCCGGCGGCCAGGTCCAGGGCGGGCGACCGGACGCTGGCGTAGCCCACACGCTCCGCGCGGAGCGTGTACCGGCCCGGCGCGGGCGCCTGGACGAGGAAGGCGCCGGACGCGTCGGTGAAGCTCCCCCCCACCTGCCGTCCGCCCGCGTCCAGCAGCACCACGAAGACGCCGGCCACCGGCCGCCCGGTCTCCCCCTCCCGCAGCTCCCCGCGGACCGCCTGCGCCGCGAGCGGTCCGGAAGCGGCGAAGAGGCAGAGGAACCCGACGATGATCTTCCAGAACGTCATGCGGCGCATCGGGAAGGGGGGCCAAACGAACGCGGAGCCCCTACACCGGAAGGCGGCTCCGCGCACTCTCGCACTCCCGCACTTCACCGCGGCCGCGTCCACACCGCGATCACCCCGCACGCCGCGGTGCGGCGGTTGAACTCCGGCGGCACCTGCGAGGCGCCCCGGTAGACCTCGAGCCCCTGCACGTCGGTGGCCCGGATCTCGTCGATGTTGAACCCGGGGCCGATCAGCGTCCCGTCCACGTAGTACTGGATCGGGCAGGGGGGCCCGCCGGAGGAGCGGACCATGGTCACGTAGGCGTCGCCGCGGATGCCGTTCGGCTGGAAGTGGATTCCGGGGACGGTGCGCAGCGCGTCGCTCAGGAAGGTGGGGTTGCGGCGCTCCAGGTCCGCGCGGGTGATGAAGGAGCCGAGGCCGATCCTGCGGCGCCGGGCGAAGCCGGCCGCCTCCAGGTACTCGGCGCCCCAGTCGCGCGCCTTCGCCTCCACGCGGATGGCCGCCACCGGGATCGCCTCCACCTCCAGCGAGAAGTCCAGGGCGGCGGAGCGGCCGGGCTCCAGGCTCACCAGCTTGAGCCGGGTGGCGTACCCCAGCCGGCGGACCTCCACCGTCTGCACGCCGGAGGGGACGCCCACCATGCGGAGCGTCCCGCGCGTGTCGGTGGTCCCGGAGATCCCGGTGCCCACGACGGTGACCCGGGCGCCCATGACGGGGCTCCCCGACGCCTGCGACGCCGCGGTCACCAGGAGAGCGGAGGTCCCTTCCTGGGCCCGCGCGTGGACCGCGCCCCCCCCGAGGGCGCACAGGGCCACGAGCCAGCAGGCGAGGACCCGGAGGAGCGGACGGAGGCGGAGCGCGACCATGGCGGAGCGGGGGTGGGAGGAAGGAGGACGGTCCCGCGCACCTCTACTATTGCGAAGGAAGCGCTTCCGGGTCAAGCATTTGTGCCGGGCGCCGCGTCGTCGCGGGCGCGGCGCCGGAGCTCGTTCACCAGGCGGTGGCTGCGCCGCGTCGTCTCCGGCTCGCGGAAGCGGGGCGCCAGCCGGAGCACGATCTCCACGGCGGTCGGCAGGTCCATCCGGTGGCCGGGGGAGACGTACACCGGCTTCACCCCCGTGCGGGTGCGGACCGCCATCCCCACCGTCTCGCCCCGGTGCACCAGGGGCGCCGTGGAGCCGCGCTCCTCGCCCAGCTCCCCGTGCGTCCCCACGAGGAGCGACTTGGCGCACCCGATGGAGGGGACGTCCAGGAGCAGCCCGCCGTGGCAGGCCACGCCGAAGCGGCGGGGGTGCGCCGTCCCCTGCCCGTCGAACACCAGCACGTCCGGCCGGCGCTCCAGCCGCTCCCACGCCGCGGCGATGGGCGGAAGCTCGCGGAAGGAGAGGTAGCCCGGAACGTAGGGAAAGGTGAGCTCCGCCACGGCCGACGCTTCGGCCACGGTCTCCAGCCCCGCCAGCTCCAGCACCACCACCCCCGCGTACCCCCACTTCGCGAAGCGCTCGAACGACACGTCGGCGCCGCCCGCCAGGCGCGGCGCGAACCCCGGCGGGGGCTCCGTCACCAGCCGCTCCCGCAGCTCGGACTGGATCCGCCTGGCCTCCTGCGGGGTGACGTCCCAGCGATGCTCCTCCTCCATCCTCCCTCCCGGTGGGGGTGGTCCGACCGTGCAGCCGGCGGGGCAGCAAGGTGCGCGCCGCCCTGGCCCGCCCCACGGCGGCCCCGTATACTGTGCCCGGACCGGCTGTTCCACCGCCCCGCCCGCCCAGGCCGCCGCATGCCCTGCACCCTCCCCGGACCCGCGTACCGGGTGCACACCCCCCGGCTGGTGGTCCGCTGCTGGCACCCCCGGGACGCACCGCTCCTCCAGGCCGCGGTCGAGGCCAGCCTGGCGCACCTGCGCCCCTGGATGCCCTGGGCGCGGGCGGAGCCCAAGGACCTGGACGGCCGGATCGAGGACCTGCGCCGATTCCGGGGCAACTTCGACCTGGGGATCGACTTCACCTGCGGGATCTTCGACCGGGCCGAGGCGCGGGTGCTCGGGGGGACGGGGCTGCACCCCCGCGCCCGCGAGCAGATGCTGGAGATCGGCTACTGGATCCACGCGGACCACGTGGGCCGGGGGCTGGCGACCGAGGCCGCGGCCGCGCTCACCCGGGTGGCCTTCGAGGTGAACGGGGTGGATCGGGTGGAGATCCGCTGCGACCCGCTGAACGTGCGCAGCGCGGCCGTTCCGGCCCGGCTCGGCTTCCGGCACGAGGCCACCCTCCACGGCGACGCCCTGGCCCCGGACGGCACCCCGCGCGACACCATGGTGTGGGGGCTGGTGGCGGACGAGTACCCGGCCTCCCCCGCGGCGGCGGCGCCGGTGGAGGCCTGGGACGCCGCCGGCCGGCGCCTTCTCTGACGGAGGACGGCCGCCCGGAGGAGTCAGGCGCTCGCGCGCCGGATGGGGAGCACGACGGGGGCGTCCATCCCACCCAGCGGGAGCGCGTCGGCGAAGACGCCGGAATCCACCGCCACGGTGGCGTGCGACACGAAGCCGGGGAAGCGTACCACCACCCGGCGCGAAGCGCCCGCGTTCACCCCGTAGGCGGCCACGCACGGCTCCGACTGCGGGAGGTGGTGCAGCAGGGGGAGGTCGCGCGAGGCGGGCCCCGTGTACGCGCCCTCCGGCGCCACCTCGTCCACCCGCGTCTCGCCGACCTCGCCCGCCATCTCCACCCGGACGACGTGCTCGTCCGAGGGGACGAGGACCAGCTCCAGCGGCCCCGCGCCGCGGAGGTGCAGGTACAGCGTGGTCCCGCCGCGCGCCAGGAGCCCCGCCAGCATCGTCTCGATCCAGAGGGGGGTCGCCAGCTTCATCGCCGCGATCTCGCGGGCGGCGTGCGTCGCCTGGACCCGGCTCTCCACCCGGAACGCCCGCACCGCGGGCCGCGCGGTGCGGGGGAAGCCCAGCAGGTAGCCGACCGCCTTCCGTACGCGCTTCGTCAGCTTCATCGCGTCCTCCCTGGTGTGTGCGTCCGAGATGCCCCCCGGGTGACTACGCGGGGAGGAGGAGGCCGGTTTCGGCCGCCGGCGCGCCGAGCCCCCCGCGCCGCGGCGGCACAGGGGGCTCGGCATGAACGGTGCCCGCCGCGGCGTCAGCCGCCGGGCTGCACCAGCCGGAACACCTTGCCGGTGCTCCCGCGGGGCCCGAGGATCTCGGAGGAGGTGCCGAGGGGTGCGCAGACCGTCACCCTGAAGCGGCTCCCGGTGGCGTTCGCGCCGGGGAGCGAGACGGTCGAGAAGTCCACGGAGCTGCGGGGCGGCAAGACCGCCGCGGTCGGCTGGAACGTGCAGGCGGTGCCCGCGCCCGCGGCGGTGGTGAAGGGAGAGCGCTGGAGCTTCAGCCCCGCCTCCGTGACCATCCGCGCCGGCGAGGCCGTGCGCTTCGAGTACGCGGCCGGGTCGCCGCACACGGTCACGCCGGAGAACCCCTCCGGCTTCTGGGTGGAGCGCCGCCTCGCGAACGCGGCCGACAACTTCACCCTGACCTTCAACACCCCCGGCACCTACCGCTACCTGTGCGTGCCGCACGCCACCGGCTTCGCGCCGGGCCAGGGGATGAACGGCGTCATCATCGTCCAGTAGACGGCGGCCGCCGCAGCAGGATGGCAGGACCAGCAAAGGGGGTGCGGCCGGGCCGCACCCCCTTCGCGCACCTCCGTCCCGGCGGAGGCTAGTTCCCGGCGGGGACGAACTTCAGTATCCTCCCGTTGTGGGTGAGGGCGTACAGCTCGCCGGCTCCGTCCCGGCCGAAGGAGACCAGGAGCGCGACGTTGTCTACGGTCCACTGCCGCTGCTCCTCGGCCCTGCCGTTGCGGTAGCGGAAGCTGCGCACCCACCCCTTGCAGAGGTCGCCGTAGAAGTAGTGTCCGCGCAGTCCCGGCATGCGGCTCCCCCGGTACACGTATCCGCCCGTGACCGAGCAGCCGGTGGGGTGCGCGGAGCCGGCCGCGCCCGGCGTACCGTCGTGCGGGTACTCCACCGCGGGGAGGACGGTCCCGCTCCGGTCGCACCCCGTGGTCCCCGCAGGGTAGCAGTGCGACCCCTCCAGCCGAGGCCACCCGTAGTTCAGCCCGCCCTGGCCGGCGGGGACCACGTTGACCTCCTCCCAGTGCGTCTCGCCCACGTCGGCCACGTACAGCAGCCCGGCCTCGGGGTCGAACGACATGCGCCAGGGGTTGCGCAGCCCGTACGCCCAGATCTCGCCGCGGGCCCCCGCCTGTCCGACGAAGGGGTTGTCGGCGGGGATGGCGTAGGGGTCGCCGGCGTCCACGTCGATGCGCAGGATCTTCCCCAGCAGCGTGCTCCGGTCCTGGGCGTTGCGCTCGTGCCCCTGCCCGCCATCGCCCACGCTCACGTAGAGCTTGCCGTCCGGCCCGAACGCCAGCTCGCCGCCGAAGTGCTCCCTGGTGGGCGGGTGGTCGATGTGCAGGATCAGCTTCACGGACGCGGGGTCGGCGCGGTCCGGGTCGGCGCCCACCGTGTACCGCTCGACACGGATGTCGCCGGCCGGGTCGGTGTAGTTGACGAAAACGTGCCCGTTGCTGGCGAAACGCGGGTGGAAGGCGAGGCTGAACGCCCCCTGCTCCACGTCGTGCACCACCTTGCCGCGCAGGTCCAGGAAGAGCCCGGGGAGCACGATCCCGCCGCGGACGATCCGCACCTGTCCGTCCACCTGCACCACGAAAAGGCGGCTGTCGCCCTGCGGGGCGGCCAGGTGCGTGGGCGCGGGGCCGAGGCCGCTCGCGACCTGCGACAGCCGCAGCGACGGGATCGGCGCGGCCACCACGGTGACCGTGGCGGTCCCCTTCCGCCCCCCCGCCTCCGCGGTGATGGTGGCCGTCCCGGCGTCCCGGGCGGTGACGGTGCCGTCCGCGCCGACGGTGGCGACCGCTTCGGCGTCGCTCGACCAGGCGACGGCGCGGCCGGTGATCTCCGCGCCACCGGCGGCGCGGAGGACCGCCCCCAGGCGCTTCGTGTCCGCCACGAGGAGGGTGGCCGTGTCCGGGCTCACCACCACGGAGGCGACCGCCACCGGGACCACCCGGATCGACACCGACCCGGTCCGCGCGCCGGCGCTGGCCTGCACCGTGGCCGTGCCCACCGCCTTCCCGGTGACCCGGCCCGCATCGTCCACGCTCGCCACCTCTCCGTCCGGCGTCGCCCAGGAGACCGGCACGGTGGGAAGCTCCGAGCCGTCGGACGCGCGGGGGGTGGCGGCGAGCTGGAGGGTGCCGCCCACCTCCACGGAGTCCACGGGGGCGACGACCTCCACCGCGGCCACCTCCCTGGGCCGGTTCACGTCGTCGGGGGAGCACGTTGCCAGCGCGGCGAGCAGGAGCGCGACCGGGAGCCTTCCCGGCCGAACCGGCGATCCGAGCATCTCGTCCATCCTTTCGCGGGTCCACTTGGTCGGCGCGCCCCTCCGTGGGCGCGAACGGTGGGGAGACGCACCTATGTCGCGTTTGGTCACAGGAGGGGTGCAGACAGTTCAGCAAGTCTCGAAAGGGACTGGAGATCGGCAGCCGGGGGGAGCCGCACGGGTCGGAGAGGGGCCGCTATACCGCCACGCCGCCCCACCACCTGGCCGCCGCGGCGGCCGTCCACCCCGCCGCCACCGCCCACACCACCAGCAGCGCGCCGTAGGTGAAGGGGATGCGGTCGGGGGCGCCGCGCTCCTCCAGGAGGAGGCGCAGGACTCGCTCGGTGCCCAGCACGGAGATGCGCAGGAGCCAGAGCAGGAACGCCCGGGGGGCGAGGAGGAGGAGCCGGACCACGGCCAGGGTGACGAGGCCGAGCCCCAGGTACAGGGGAGTGCCCAGCGCGAGGCGGCCGAGCGGCGTCTCCGGAGAGCCGAACACGAGGAGGAGGAGCCCGCTCACGGCGCCGCCCATCACCAGCGCGGCGCCGCCCTCCTCCAGGTCGCGGAAGAAGGGGTAGAGCGGCTCCGGGGTCGGGCGGGAGCGGGCCCGCACCAGCGCCCCCGCCAGGCGGGCGCGGTCGGTGCGGAGGATGCGGGCGCGCACCCACGGGGTGTCCAGCAGCGCGCCGAGGGCCACCAGGAGGAGCGCGGCGCCGGCCCAGGCCAGCCAGGGGTGGCGCAAGGAGTGCTCCGGTTGCGGGTCTGTGGGGAGCCGCGGCTGCCTGGCGACTGCGGGGAAGCTGCCACGGGGCCGGGGATCCTCGCAAGCCGGTCCCGGCACCCGGCCCCGCCTGCCCCTGGCCCCCC
>DASYWD010000003.1 GCA_035936415.1 Longimicrobiaceae bacterium | reverse complement strand
GGCGCGACGCCTCCCACGCCGTCGCCAACGCCACCACCGCCAGCACGGGGAGGGCGAGCCGGGGATGGAAGACCAGCGCCGGGAAGAGGCCCAGCGCCATCCACGCCGCCGCCGCCACGGCCACCCCCGGCACACCGAGCGACCCGGCCGGTCCGAAGCGGTGCCGCTGCATCCCCGCCAGCAGCGCCCCCCCGAAGAGTCCCAGGAGGAGGAGCGGCGCGAGGCGCAGCGGCTGCTCGCGCGCGGCCAGGCTCCCCACCCAGAGGAGGGGGACCAGCAGGTAGACGAGCCCCATCAGCGGCAGCTCCAGCGAGAGCCGCCCCACGGTCTCCGCACTCACGCGGATCCGGCGCCCGACGGCGTGCTGGAGCGCGGCCCCGGCCAGCGCGCCCGCGCCGTTGGCGAGGAGGTCCACCGCGGAGGCGTAGCGCTCGCGCTCGAAGAGCTGGGCCGTCTCGATGGCGCCGCTGAGGATGAGCCCCAGCGCCGCGGCCTCCAGGACGAGCGCGCGGCGGCCGTGCGCCCGCGTCAGCGGGTAGAGGAAGCCGAGCGGGACGAAGAGCAGGACGTTGGCGGCCAGGTCGAACGGCTCGCCTACCGAGAAGATATGGAACCGGGTGGGGACGGCGAAGCGGAAGGGCGCGAGCGTGATGACCAGCACCACGCCCACGAAGTACGCCAGGAGGGCCCGGCTGAGGCGCGCCCGGGTGGGCGCGGGGGGCGTCTCCACCCCGGTCGGCTGCGCTGCGCTCTCCACCGGCACGCCTCTTCGCGGTGCTGTGCGGGGCGCCCGGCGCGGGCTCCCTCTCGCGTAGGATCGGTCCGCGCCGGCCGCGGAGCAAGGGGGAGCGCCTCCGCGGGCGCGGAGCGCCGGGGGCCCGCGTCCGCTATCTTCTCCCCGGTGCCGTTCCCCGTCCCCCGAACTTCCGCGCCCGTGAAGCTCTGGATCGATGCCGACGCCGCCCCGCGCGACGTGAAGGAGATCGTCTTCCGCGCCGCGAAGCGGCTGGAGCTGCAGACGGTGCTGGTCGCCAACCAGCGGCTGCAGGTGCCCCCCGGGAACCCCTTCGTCACCGCCGTGCGGGTGGACGGCGGGCCCGACGTGGCGGACCGCCACATCGCCGACGAGGCGGAGCCGGGCGACGTGGCCGTGACCGCCGACATCCCGCTGGCCGCGGCGCTGGTGGAGAAGCGGGTGGTGGTGATCGACCCGCGCGGCGAGGAGTACACCGCCGACAACGTGGCGGAGCGCCTTTCCGTCCGCGACTTCATGGACGGGCTGCGGGGCGCCGGGGTGGAGACGGGCGGCGCCCGCCCTTACGGCGCGAAGGAGAAGCAGGCCTTCGCCGCGGCGCTCGACCGGGTGCTCACGCGGGCGATGCGCCGCCGCTGAGCGGCGCCCCGGTCAGTCGGGCGGCCGCCACGGGAGGCGCGGGATCTCCTCCGGGGGGAGCGCGCTCCTGCGGAGCTGGAGCTGCTCCTGGAGGATGACCTGGAAGGGGATCCCCGGCGCGGCCAGGTCCAGCGCCACGGCGTCCTCCCGCACCCGCACCACCCGCCCGGCGACGTGCACGTCCCGGCCGCCGGCGAAGCGGAGCCGGCCCTCCACCTCGGTGTCGGGGCCGGGGACGTCCTGGCCGGCGAGGCGGCACCGGAGCCCCCGCTCCGAGCAGTCCAGCACCTCCAGGCAGCCGTACGACGACCAGAGCCGGGGACGGAGCGCGTCCGGGTAGTCGATGCGCTGGAACTCGCGCCGGTTCAGCTGCGACACGGTGGATCTCCTGCGCCGTGCGGGGCGCGGACCGGGTGCGGGACGGGGCCGCCGACGGGCGCCGGCCGGGTCCCGCGGATCGACGCAAAGAGCCCGCCGCCGCGCACGCCGGCTCCGCGCGGGCGGATCAGGACCCTCGCGCGGCCAGCTTCATCCCCAGCGCCCGCACGAGCGCCGCGTACCTCGGATCGGAGCGGAGCGGCTCCATGATCGGATCCACCCCCACGTCGACGAGGCAGCCCCTCGTGGTGGTGAACAGGCGGTCGAGCAGGGCGAAGGCGCGGTCCTTCTTCCCGAGCGCGCCCATGAGCGCGGCCGCGTAGTAGAGGTTGATGGAGCCGCTCTCCATGCCGCGCTCCACGCGTGCCCGGATCCGCTCGGCGTCGGCCGTCCGCCCGGCCTTCGCGTAGGCGTAGCCGAGCATGGGAAGGGCCGAGCGGGCGTAGTCTCCGCCGAGCTCCACCGCCCGCTCCAGGGCCGCGATCCCCTCCGGGTACTCGCCCCTCTCCACGAAGGAGAGCCCCAGCCGTGCGTGCGCGGAGGCCCGCGACGAGTCCATGGCGATCACCGCCCGGAGCTCGTCGGCGGCGTCCGCGTGCCGCCCGGCCAGGAACAGCAGCCAGCCCATCTGGTTGTGCGCGCCGAGGGCGAGCGGGTCCAGCTCCTGGGCCCTGCGCATCATCGCGAGCCCCTCGTCGAAGCGCCCCTGCATCACCAGGGGCATCGCGTAGCGGCTGTACGTGCCCGCGTGGCCGGGCCTCAGCTCCAGCGCCCGCCGGAACTCCCGCTCCGCGCCCGCCCAGTCCCAGCGGTGGAACTTGAGGTGGCCCAGCGCGGCGTAGCCCTCCGCGAGGGTGCCGTCGAGCTGGATCGCCCGCCGTGCCGCCGCCTCGGCCTTCTGGTACGCCGGCTCCGAGGGATCGAACCCGCCGTCGGCGAGCGCGTCGTGCGCGTCCGCCAGCCCCGCGTATGCCGCGGCGTAGACGGAATCCTCCGCGATCGCCTGCTCGAAGAAGCGAGCCGCTGCCCGGAGCGAGGACTCCGTGCGCTGGTTCCAGGCGTAGCGCCCCTGGAGGTAGAGGTGGTATGCGCGAGCGCTCCGTGGATCGGAGCTCCTCGCGGGGGTCGCGTCTCCCGCACCCTGGGGGCGCATCGTCCGGGCGATGGAGTGCGCGATCTCCGCCTGGATCGCGAGCGCGTCCCCCATCTGGCGGTCGAAGCTGCTCGACCAGAGGTGGTGCCCGGTCGTGGCGTCGATCAGCTGCGCCGTCACGCGCAGGCGATCGCCTTCGCGACGCACGCTCCCTTCCATGACAGCCGAGACACCCAGCGCGCGGGCGATCTCCCGGATGTCCTCCTGCCTCCCCTTGAAGGCGAACGCGGAGGTGCGGGCGGACACCCGCAGGTGCGGCAGCTGCGCCAGGGTGTGGATCAGCTCCTCGCTCATCCCGTCCCCGAGGTACTCCGCGCCACCGTCCGCGCTCAGGTCCTCGAAGGGGAGGACCGCCACGGAGAGCACGTCGGGCTCGTGGGCGGCGGGCGCACGCAGGGGGCCCGTCCACAGCGCACCGACGAGAACGAAGAGCGCAGCCGCGGCTCCGATCGGAGCCAGTCGCCTGCGCGTCCACGCGGAGCGGGTGCGGACCCGCCGCTCCGTGCCCGAAGTCGGGCCGACGGGGGCCGCAGGCCGGTCCCCCGGCTCGGGGGCAGGGCCGGCCGGGGCGGGCGGGTCGGTCCGGGGTGCCTCCGCGACGGGGAGCGCATCCGGAC
>DASYWD010000002.1 GCA_035936415.1 Longimicrobiaceae bacterium | reverse complement strand
CGCTGGCCGCGCACGCCGCGGGGCTGCTGGGGCGCGACCGGGAGGAGCTGCGCGCCGGGCGGGCGGTGGCGTCGTCGATCACCAACGACCGCTGGCGCTCCGACCTCCGCGCCGACGTCCCCACCGTCACCGCCGAGGAGGCGGGCGGCAACCTCGCCGGGATCGCCGCCGGGCATCACGTGACGCTCTTCGCCCACTACGACACGGACGCCGTGGGGCACCGCGGCTCGCTGGCCGACTGCGTGGCGGCCCTGGAACGGGTGGACGCCTTCTTGGGCGGCGTGGTGGACGCCCTCCCGGACGACGCCCTGCTGATGGTCGCCAGCGACCACGGCAACGTGGAGGACGTCACCGCCGGCCACACGCTGAACCCCGTGCCCGTCATCGCGGTGGGGCGGGGGAGGGAGGCGCTCGCGGAGCGCGTCCGCGACCTCACCGACGTCACCCCCGCGCTGCTGGAGCTGCTCGGCATTCCCTGACGAGGCGATCGGCCCTCGCCGTTCGCAGTCTGTCCCCCGTAACCTGTCCCCTCTCCCCCATGCAGTTCAGAGCGGTCCTGTACGACTTCGACGGCACCCTGGCGGACACCACGGAGCTCATCATGCGCTCCTACCGGCACACCATGCGGACCCACCTCGGCCAGGTGCCGCCCGACGAGGAGTGGCTGAGCGGCTTCGGGATGACACTGGAGACGCAGATCGCCCGCTTCGCCCGCTCCGCGACGGAGGCGGAGGCCATGCTCCACAGCTACCGCGAGTACCAGCGCGCGCACCACGACCGGATGGTGGCGCCCTTCCCGGACACGCTGGCAACGGTGGACGAGCTGCGGCGGCGCGGCATCCGGCTGGCGATCGTCACCAGCAAGCACCGCGAGAGCGCCCTGCGCGGGATGAACCTGTGCGGGATCGTGGACCACTTCCCCGTGATCGTGTCCCCGGAGGACGTGGCCCAGCCCAAGCCGCACCCGGAGCCGGTGCTCCGTGCGCTGGAGCGGCTCGGCGTCGCCGCCGGGGAGGCGCTCTTCGTGGGCGACTCCCCGCACGACATGGCGGCGGGGCGCGCGGCGGGGACGCGCACGGCGGGCGCGCTCTGGGGGCCGTTCCCGCGCGAGGCGCTGGAGCGCGAGCGGCCGGACTGGATGCTGGCGGCGCCGGGGGAGGTGCTGGTCGTCGTCGGAAAGGGGGGCTGAGGCGGCCGCGCCTACGCTTTGCGCTCCGCGTCGGCGGGGGGTATCTTCCCGCCCGCGCGGTCCACCCGGCCGCGGCGGGTTCACGGAAGCTTGCCGGCGCCGCGCGGGCGCCGTTCATTTCAGAGAAGGAGCGACTGGTATGCGGATGCTCGTGCTCGGCGCGGGGCTGCAGGGATCGGCGTGTGCGTACGACCTGCTCGCGCACACCGACTACGACGTGGTCATCGCCGACATCGACGTCGACAACGTCGCCGAGTTCCTCCAGCCCTACGTCGGCGGCCGTCTCACCCTGCAGAGGGTGGACGCCAACGACCGTGCCGCCGTGCGGGCCGTGATGGAAGGGGCGACGGCAACCATGAGCGCCTTCCCGTACTACTTCAACCTGGGGATGGCCGTCGCCGCGATCGACGCGGGCTCCCACTTCTGCGACCTGGGCGGCAACACCGAGATCGTGCTGCAGCAGAAGGAGCTGCACGACCGCGCCCGCGAGCGGGGCGTCAGCGTGATCCCCGACTGCGGCCTGGCTCCCGGGATGGTCAACATCCTGGCCCAGTACGGCGTCAGCCGGCTGGACGAGACGCACGCCGTGCGCATCAAGGTGGGCGGGCTCCCGCAGAACCCCGAGCCCCCGCTCAACTACCAGATCGTCTACTCGCTGGAGGGCGCGCTCGACTACTACACCACCCTCTCCTGGGTCCTGCGCGACGGCAGGCCCACCCAGGTGAAGGCGCTCTCCGAGGTGGAGGAGCTGGAGTTCCCCGGCGCGGGCACGCTGGAGGCCTTCCACACGGCGGGCGGCCTCTCCACGATGGCGCAGAGCTACGAGGGGAAGGTCCCCACCATGGAGTACAAGACGCTGCGCTATCCCGGCCACGCGAAGATCATGGAGGCCGTCCGCGACCTGGGCCTGCTGGAGCTGGAGCCGGTGGACGTCAAGGGGACCAAGGTGGTCCCGCGCGACGTGTTCATCTCCGTCGTGGGGCCGCGGCTGCGCAAGGACTACCGCGCCAGCCCGGACATGGTGGTGCTCCGCGTGGAGGCCGAGGGGATCAGGGACGGAGAGCCCGCGCTGCTCCGCTGGGACCTGCTCGACCGGTTCGACGCGAAGACCGGGATCACCGCGATGATGCGGACCACCGGCTTCTCGCTCGCCATCACCGGCGCCTTCCAGGCGCAGGGGATGATCCAGCCCGGCGTCTGGACCCCCGACGAGGCGATGCCCGCCCCGTCCTACATCGACGCCCTCGCCAACCGCGGCGTCGTCATCCACGAGCACCGCCTCTCGCCGGCCGCGGTGTAGCCGCGCCCGCTCGAGGACGCGAGACATGAGTCATCCCGAACTTTGGAAATGAGGTAGGAGCGAAGTTCGGAGACTCAGGCAGAGGAAGCAGATTGCAGCCCGAATGCGGTAGAGCGGAGTCGAGACCTCTCGGCTCCGCTTTCCTGTTCTGGGGCAGAA
>DASYWD010000001.1 GCA_035936415.1 Longimicrobiaceae bacterium | reverse complement strand
GCCCCCCACGTCCAGCTCCGCGTAGGTGAGCGAGCGGCCGCCGCAGACCACGGCGGCCCGGTCCGGCGTCCGCGCCGCCTGGGCCGCGAACGCCTCGTGGATGCACCCGCGGGCGGGCGCGCCGCCCGGGGCACGCCCGAGCGCCAGCACCCGCTCGTGCTCCGCCGCGGGCAGCAGCTCCAGGTCATGGGCCGGAGCATCGGGGAGGCGGAGCGCGTCCTCCAGCAGCACGAGGAAGCGCTCCGCCACGCGCTCCGCCTCCTCCGGAGACACCCGCCCCTGGTCGTGCTCGATCACCAGGCGCACCACCCCGCCCTGTTCCAGGCAGGAAAGGCGCAGGTCGAACCGCTCGGTCCGCGCGCGGAGGTCGGAGAGCCGGAACGTCACGCCCGCGGCCTCGCGGCCGGGGGGAAGCTCCGTCCAGTCGAAGCCGAAGGCGTAGGCCGCGCCGTCGCCGAGGTCCGCCAGCGGGTCGAAGTAGTCCTGCCACTCGTGGTGCTCCGCCAGCGCGGCGGATGTCGCGGCGACCACCTCTCGGAAGGTGCCCCGGGCCGCCGTCGGCAGCGGCAGGTAGCGGGCGAAGGCGCCGAGCGCGGTGTCGAGCCCCTCGTAGACGCGGCCGTCTAAGGCGACCCCTACGCCCGTGGCCTCGCGCGTCCGGGCGAGGAGGAGCCCCCACGCGGCGAGCGGCACCGCAGCCACGGGCGCCTCGAGGGCGGCGGCGAGCTCGCGGACGCGCGCAGAGAGCCCGGGCTCCAGCGTACGGACCGCCACGCGCGGAACAAACTCGCCCCGTGCGGCTCGGGCAGCCGGCGTGGCCGCCGCCCAGTACTTGCGCCCGGCGCGCGTCTCCTCCGACTCCAGCAGGTCGTTGAAAACCTCCGACACGTCGCCGTACTGGATCTCGGGCGCGGCGATCTCCTCTCCCGCGGCCAGGGAGGCGTAGGCGGCGGCCACCTCGCCTGCCAGGTTGCACAGGGTGCCGGCGTCGGCGGAGAGCGCCGGGAGGTCGAGCGCCAGCAGGTGGCGCCCGGGAGTGGTGGGGAGCAGCACCGCGCGGAAGACCGGGCCCTCCGCGTACGCTACGGGCTCGCCCTCCAGCCGCGAGAGGAGCGCCCCGGCCGCCCCGGCGTCGTCCGGCGGCGGCCCCTCCCCGTCCAGGCACGTCCACGCGGGGGGGAGCCCCTCCTGGATCGTCTGCACCGGCATGCGGGTCCCCGGGAGGGGGCGGAAGAGGGTGCGCAGGATCTCGTGGCGCTCCGCCACCCGCTCCACCGCGCGCCGGAGCACGCCCTCCGCGAGCGCACCCTCCAGCACCAGCACACATGCGGCGTGGTGGACGGGGCGCGCCTGCGCCGCCTGCAACGCCCAGGCGCGCCGCTGCTGCGGGGAAAGGCGGAACCGGACGGTGGTCTGTGATGCCGTGTCCATCAGGAGCCTCTTGAACGTGGGCAGCCCGGAGACGTCGCCTTCACCCCCGGGCGACGTCGTCCCAGTGGAACGGGTCCGACATGGCGGTGAGGATCTTCCGCGGGCCCCGGAACGGCTCGCGCGCGTGGGCCGTCAGCAGGTTGTCGAGCAGGAGGACGTCGCCCTCCTCCCAGCGAAAGGAGACGGTGCATTCCCGGTAGACGCGGCGGAGCGCCTCCGCCACCTCGGGGTCGATCGGCGTGCCGTCGCCGTAGAGGGTGTTGTTCGGGAAGTCCTCCTCGCGCTGGAACGCCGCCTCGAACACAGCGCGCACCGACGGGTCCAGCGTGGTCCGGTGGAAGAAGGTGGCGTGGTTGAACCAGGCCGCCTCACCGGAGCGCGGGTGCCGGGCGACCGCCGGGCGCACCTGGCGCGTACGCAGCCGCCCCCCGTCCTTCCACTCCACCTCGATGCGATTCCGGCGGCAGTACTCCTCGACCTCCGCGGGATCGTCCGTCTGGAAGGCCTCCTGCCACGGCAGCCCGAAGCCGTCGCCGAAGTTGCGGACGTACGTGTAGCCCTTCTCCTCGAAGGGGCGGCGGATCTCCTCCGGGAGGAGACGGTACACCTCGCGCACGTCCGCGACGGGGGTGGCGCCCCCCTCCTCGGCCGCGGTGGCGCAGGCGAAGATGATCTTGAGCGGGAAGGTGAGGTTGTACGACTGCTCGTTGTGCAGGAAGATCTCCTGCTCGGCCGGATGCTCCGTGGAGGTGTAGACCCGGTTCGCCACGTGGGTGCGCGGCGACGAGCGCTCCTGGTACTCCAGGGGCCCGGTGGACACCGCGGCCGTGAAGCTCCCCAGCGCCTCCGGGCCGCGCACCCCGAAGCCGCGGAAGAGGATCCCGCCGTGCCTCAGGAGGAGCTGGTGCAGCTCGTCCCGGTGGGAGCCTACCCATTCCACCAGGTCCACCCCGTCCACGGCGGGACGGATCACCAGGGGAAGCGGGCTCTCCGCCCGCAACGGCTCCATGCGCACCAGCGACTCCTCCGAGACACCGCTCCCGCGGGCGCGGGCCAAGGGGAGCTTCTTACCTGGAAGTGCGGGCTTCTGCATGCGGGTCCTTTCCCGTTGTGATGAGGACGTGGTGGATCTTCGGTTCACGCCACCGGCTCCTGCTCGGCTCCGGCTCGGCTGGAGGCGATGCGGCGGAAGCGGAGCGCGCTTGCCTCGCGCAGCCGGTCCAGCTCTGCGCCGCGGCGGGCGCGGTCGGCCTCATCCAGCCGCGCGCCGATGGCATCCAGGCGCAGGTCGGGATCGGCCACCACCCCCGCCACTGCTCCGGTGAAGTGCTCCGTCAGGCGGGCCACCGTGGACTCGTCGAAGAGGTCCGGGTCGTAGCGCCAGAGGCAGTGGAACTCCCCGGCCCGCTCCGAGAGCAGGACCGAGACGTCGAACGGTGCCCCGGCGAGGTGCAGCTCCATCACCTCGACCTCTAGGCCGGGGAGACGCAGCTCGGGCGCGGGGGTGTTGTCGAGCACGAACATGACCTGGAAGAGCGGGTTCCGCGCGGGGTCCCGCACCGGGTTCAGCGTGTCCACCAGGAGGTTGAAGGGGACCTCCGCGTGCGCGTACGCCCCCAGCGTGGTCTCGCGCACCCGCCCGAGCAGCTCGCGGAAGCCCGGGTTCCCCGACAAGTCGGTGGCGAGGACCAGCTGGTTGACGAAGAGACCCATCAGCCGGGCCACCTCCGCGGAGGCGCGCCCAGCCACGTCGGTGCCGACCACCACCCGGTTGCTCCGGAGGTGGTGGTGCAGCACCGCGTTCCAGGAGGCCAGCAGCACCATGAAGGGGGTCGCGTGCTCCGCGCCCGCCAGCCCTCGCACCCCGGCCGAGAGCTCCGGCCCCAGCCGGGTGGAGAGGTACGCCCCCGAGAAGCTCCGGACCTCGGGCCGGGGACGGTCGGTGGGCAGCTCCACCGGGGCGTCCAACCCCGTCAGGCGCTCGCGCCACCAGACGAGCTCCGCCCGCAGGCCGTCGCCGGAGAGGTGGGCGCGCTGCCAGAGCACGTAGTCGGCGTACTGCACCGCGAGCACCGGGAGCTGCGGCTCGCGCCCCCGGGCGAAGGCCGCGTAGAGGGCCGAGATCTCGCGCGCCAGGACACCGAACGACCACCCGTCGCAGACGATGTGGTGCAGCGTGAGGAGTAGGACGTGGTCGTCATCGGCCAGGCGCACCAGCCCGGGGCGCAGCGGGGCGTCGGCCTCCAGGTCGAAGGGACGGGCTGCCTCCTCCACCGCCAGGCGCCGCAGCTCGGCCTCGCGCGCCTCCCCCGACAGCAGGGAGACATCGGCCTCCCACCAGCGAAGCGGACGCGGCTCGTCGACGACCTGCACCGGCCTGCCCTGCACGCCCGGAAAGCGCGAGCGGAGCACCTCGTGCCGCCGCACGACCTCGTCAAGGCTCCTCCGGAGCGCGGGCGCGTCCAGCACCCCTCGGAGCCGCAGCGCTGCGGGCATGACGTAGGCGGCGCCCCCGGGGCGGAGCCGCTCCAGGAACCAGAGCCGTTCCTGCGCAAAGGAGAGGGGAAGCTCGTCCGCGCGGGGAAGCGGGACGAGCGGAGGCCGCGTGGCGCCCATGGCCGTGTGGCGCGCCTCGTCGGCCCGCGCCGCGAGGCCCTCGAGCGTAGGGTGGTCAAAGAGCGTGCGCAGGGGGAGCTCCACCCCCATCACGGCGCGGAGGTGGTCCACCAGCCGGATCGCCATCAGGGAGTGGCCGCCCAGGGCGAAGAAGTCATCGTGCGCACCCACGCGCTCCCCGCCCAGCACGTCGGCCCAGATCACCGCGAGCACCTCCTCCGTGGGAGTGCGCGGCGCCACGTGGCCTCCCCGTGCCTCCGCGCCCTCGATCTCCGGATCGGGCAACGCCCGCCGGTCCACCTTGCCGCTCGGGGTGCGCGGGAGCGCCTCCAGGCGCACGAAGGCCGAGGGCACCATGTAGTCCGGCAGCCGCTCGCGCAGCCACCCCCGCAGCGCTCCTGCCTCCGGCACCTCCGCTCCCTCTACGGGGACCAGCCAGGCTACCAGCCACCCCTCATCGCGCGAGGCCACCACCGCCTCCGAGACCGCCGAATGGGCGCGCAGCACCGCCTCGACCTCCCCGGGCTCGATGCGGAATCCGCGCACCTTCACCTGCGCGTCCACCCGCCCCAGGTACTCCAGCTCTCCCGTGGTCAGCCAGCGCGCCCGGTCTCCCGTGCGGTACATCCGCGCCCCCAGCTCTTCCGCGAACGGGTCGGGGAGGAACCGCTCCGCCGTGAGCCCCGGCTGCGCCTGGTAGCCCCGGGCCAGGCCCGCCCCGGCCAGGCACAGCTCGCCGGGCACACCCACCGGCGCCGGCGCCCCGGCGGCGTCGAGCACGTATGCCCGCGAGCCCGGGATCGGACGTCCGATCCCGACGCGCCCGGCACCGCGGTCCACCTCGCACCAGGTGGAGTATACGGTGTCCTCGGTGGGCCCGTACAGGTTCAGCACGCGCTCCACGTGGCCCCGCGCGTAGAGCTCCCGTACCAGCCACGCCGGGAGCACCTCGCCCGCCAGGTTGAGCTGCCGCACGCTCTCCGGAATCCCCCCCGCGCGCAGCAGCTCGGCCGCAGCGCTTGGTACCGTGACCACCACACGCACCCCCTCGTCGCTCACGCGCGGCAGCTCCAGCGCATGCTCCACTAGGATCAGCGTGCCCCCCCAGCAGAGGGTGCCGAAGATCTCGCCCACCGAGACGTCGAAGGACACGGAGGTGGAGAAGAGCACCGCGGACCGGTCCTCGGGGCGGACCACCTCGCGCAGGAAGTGCACGACCGCCACGGCGCTGCGGTGCTCCACCAGCACGCCCTTGGGCCGTCCGGTGGAGCCGGAGGTGTAGAGGACGTACGCCAGCCCCCCGGGGGCCACCTCCCCCGTGGGTGGCTCGGCCGGACACGCTGCTAGGGCCGCGTGCTCCCGGTCGAGCACCACGGATCGCATCCCGGCGGGGATGCGATCCGCGCACCGGGCGTCGGTCAGCACCAACTCCGCCCCCGCGTCGTGGAGCATGTAGCCCAGCCGCTCGGCGGGGTACGCGGGGTCGAGGGGCACATACGCTCCCCCCGCCTTGAGCACCCCCAGGAGCGCCGCCACCAGGCGGGAGGAGCGTCCCAGGCACACGCCCACGCGCGCCTCCGGGCCCACGCCCAGGGCGTGCAGGTGGTGCGCGATGCGGTTGGACTCGCGCTCCAGCTCGGCGTAGGTGGAGGTGCTCCCGTGGCAGCGCAGCGCCGGCGCCCCGGGCGTGCGGGCAGCCTGCACGGAGAAGAGCTCGTGCAGGCTGCCCACGGCCCCCGCCGGGCCGCTCCGGTTCCACTCGCGGAGGAGATGCCGCCGCTCCGCGGCAGGCAGCATCTCCAGCTCCCCCACCGCGCGCTCCGGCTGCGCCACCGCGGAGCGCAGCAGCTCGACGAAGTGTGCCGTGGTCCGCTCGCCGGTGTCCCGGTCGAAGAGGTCGGTCGCGTACTCCAGGGAGGCGGCGAGCGAATCGTCGGCACGCTCCCACACGTACAGCGTGAGGTCCAGGATCGAGCCGCCGCCGTGCAACGGCTCGGGGATGAACGTCGCGCCGGGCACCTCCACCGGGTCCAGGGGGGCCCCCTGGAAGGCGAGCATCGTCTGGAAGAGGGGGTTGCCGGAGAGGTCGCGCCCGGGCTGGACCGCCTCCACCACCCGCTCGAAGGGGCAGTCCTGCCGTGCGTACGCCTCCAGCGCCTCCCTCCGGACGCGCAGCAGGAGCGCGCGGAAGCCCTCCCCGGGGTCGATGTCCGTCCGTAGGGCCACGGTGTTCACGAGCGGGCCGACCAGACCGGCCGCGCGATCGCTCCGGACGGAAACGGGAACGCCCACTGTCACGTCGTACTCCCCCGACCGGCGGGCCATCAGGAGCTGGAAGGCGGCCAGCAGCGACATGAAGAGGGTGGCCCCCTCCCCGGCGGCCAGCGCCCGCAGCGCGCTCGCCACCCCGGAGGGGACGTCGAAACGGTGCGCGGCCCCGCGGAAGCTCTGCACCAGGGGACGCGGCCGGTCCGTGGGAAGGTCCAGCACCGGCAAGTCGCGCAGGTGCTCGCGCCACCAGGCGAGCTGTGCCAGAGCCGCAGGGCTGCGCAGCCACTCGCGGTGCGCGAACGCCAGGTCGGAGTGGCGGGTGGGCAGGGGAGGAAGCTGCGGTTCGGCACCAGCGTGCGCCGCGGTGTAGAGCGCGGCCAGGTCACGCAGCATCACCCCCGCCGAGATGCCGTCCCCCACGATGTGGTGGAGGACCCACACCAGCAGGTGCTCGTCCGCAGAGAGCCGGAGCAGGCGCACCCGCAGCAGTGGCCCCGTGGCGAGGTCGAACGGTGCGGCGGCCTCCTCCCGTGCGATGCGCGCAGCCGCGGCGTTCCGCTGCGCCGGGGGGAACCCGGAGAGGTCCTCGAAGGGGAGCGCCACCGGCATCTCGGCGCGCACCTGCTGCACCGGCCTCCCCTCCACCACGGGGAAGACCGCGCGTAGCACCTCGTGGCGCCGCGCCAGCTCCGCCAGTGCCGCTTCGAGGAAGGCCACGTCCAGTGCACCGCGGATGCGCAGGGCGAGCGGGAGGTTGTAGGCCGAGCCGTCCGGCTGGAGGTGATGCAGGAACCAGATCCGCTCCTGGGCCGGCAGAAGGAGCCCCGCCGCCGACGGAGGTGGGGCGGCTCCCTCGTCCATCCGCTCCGATTCCCGCACCAGCGCGGAGAGCAGCATCTCGGCGAGCGGTTCGATTCCGCCCTCTTCCAGCAGAGACGCGGGAGAAAGGCGCACCCCGAGCGCCTGCTCCACCTCCGCGGCTAGGCTGACGGCCCGGACCGAATCGAGCCCCAGCTCTGCAAGTGAGCGCCCTTGCAGCCGCTCTACCGGCACCCGGAGGGCGCGCGCAGCCAGTCCGCGCAGCCAGTGTGAGATCCGTGCCCTGCGCTCCGCGGGGGCCGCACCCTCCAGCGCCTCGCGCGAGAGCCCCGGTCCCACGAGCCCGGTGTCGTCCGGCGCGGCCTCCAGCGTGCTCACCCCCAGCACCGGGAGCGCGCCCGCCAGGAAGTCCGCCCGGCAGCCCAGGCGCTGCACCTTGCCGCTGGAGGTCTTCGGCACCCCCCCCGACTTCACCAGCGCCACCGCGTGCACCTGCAGCTCGTGCTCCTCCGCCACCGCCGCGCGCACCGCCGCCGCGATCTCCTCCAGGTCGGCCGCCGTACAGTGCCGGCCCACCTCCTGCACCACCACCAGCCGCTCCTCCCCCGCGTGCTCCGTCCCGAATGCCGCGCTCCCCCCCGGGCGCAGCGCGGGGTGGGCGCGCGCGGCGGTCTGCTCGATGTCGTGCGGGTAGTGGTTGCGTCCCCGCACGATCACCAGGTCCTTCACCCGCCCCGTGACGTATAGCTCCCCCTCGGCCAGGAAACCCAGGTCCCCGGTGCGCAGGAAGGGGCCGTCCCCGCTCTCCGCCAGGCGCGCCCCGAAGGTGCGCGCCGTCTCCTCCGCGCGCTCCCAATACCCCTGCGCCACGCTCGACCCGCGCACCCAGATCTCCCCCACCCGGTCGGCCGCGCACTCGCGCAGCGTCGCCGAGTCCACGATGCGCACCTCCTGCTCCGGCGCCACCCGCCCGCACCCCACCAGCCGCGTCGCGCCGCGCCCCTCCTCCGCCGGGGCCACCCGGTGCCCCGCCAGGGCGTCGGCGTCCACCGCGAGCACCGGCGGCGCCTCCGGGGTGCGGCTGCCGGTGACCATCAGCGTGCCCTCCGCCAGCCCGTAGCAGGGGTAGAACGCCTCCCGCCGGAAGCCCTGCGGCCCGAAGGTGCGCGTGAAGGCCTCCAGCGTCTCGTGCCGCACCGGCTCCGCCCCGTTGAAGGCCAGCTTCCAGCTGGAGAGGTCCAGCCGCTCCCGGTCCTCCGGGGTGACGGAGTGGACGCAGAGGTCGTAGGCGAAGTTGGGCCCCCCGCTGGTGGTCGCCCGGTAGCGGGTGACGGCCTCCAGCCAGCGCGCCGGCCGCTGCACGAAGGCCGCCGGGGCCATCAGCGCCGCCCAGTAGCCGGTGTACATCGGCTGCAGGATCCCCCCGATGAGCCCCATGTCGTGGTAGGGGGGGAGCCAGATGACCGAGCGGTCTTCGGGGGTGTAGCCAGTGAGCGCCTCGATGACGCGGAAGTTGTGCAGCAGGTTGGCGTGGCTCACCATCACGCCCTTCGGGGCGGCCGTTGAGCCGGAGGTGTACTGCAGGAACGCCACATCGTCCCCATGCACCCGCGGGTCGCGCCACCCCCCGGCCGCCGCGTCCTCCACCGCCTCGGTGGCCAGCCAGCGCACGCGGGCCAGCTCGGGCATAAGCTCCGTGAGGCGCGCCGCCTCGGCGGCCAGCCCGGGGGTGGTGAGCGCCAGGGTGGGGCGGCAGTCGGCCAGGATGCTCTCCAGCCGCGGCGTGGGCTTGTTGCGGCGCGGCGGGTAGACGGGGACGGCGATGACCCCGGCGTAGAAGCAGGCCAGGAGGGCGCGCACGTACTCCAGCCCCGGCGGGTAGAGGAGCAGCGCCCGCTCACCCCGGGCGCCCAGCGCCTGGAGACGGGCGGCCACGGCGCGGGCGCGGCGGTCCAGCTCCCCGTAGGCGGCGTGCTCCTCCTGGAGCTTCCCGTCCACCAGGAAGGTGTACGCCTTCCGGCCGCTCTCCTCCCCGGCACGCAGGGACAGCAGCTCTACCAGCGTGGAAACGCGCCTGAGCGCGGGGGCGGGGGAACGTCGGTACATGAAGAGGCGCTTCTAAGATGGATTGCTCCGGCGGCTCAAGGGACTGCCTCCGCCCACTCCAGCCAGCGCTCCCGGTGCGCGGGGGAAATGCCCCACCAGCTGCCATCCTCCCGGAACCAGTGCCGCCGTACCTGCTCCGAGTCCCGCACGCGCGCCAGGATGTCGCCGGGCGTCGACTGGAAGAGCCGGGTGATCGTGCGGGTGAGCGCCAGGTCCGCCTCCGAGTAGTACGCCTCCGCGCCGGCCTCCGGCTTCCGCGCGTGCGCCACCACCGCCCGGCGCGGGATGTAGACAAAGCCAGGGGTAAAGACCGGCACCTCCCCCACCTGCGGATAGGAGAGGACCGTCCGCACGAACGCCCCCGAACTCGTCCAGCCGTCCGTCGAATCCCTCCGCCATCCCGTACCTCCATCCCGAGGAGGTACTTCAAGGCCACGCCCCTCGCCTCCGCTCCGTCCTCCGCGTCGCAGGCGAAGAGGAAGGGGTCCTGCATCTCGTGAAGGCTCACGTCGTGGAACCCCGCTGGCAAGAGTACCACCGCCATCTGAATGGGCCCGACGTGCGGGATGTCGTGTCCCGTCCTGCTGCGTGCTCCAGGCGATGGGGTCCCCAGCAGGGAGCCGAGGAGCACCAGGAGGATCTCCTCTGCCAGGGTGTCGTTGGCCGGGTCTTTCTCCCTCCAGTGCCGCGGCGTGGGCCCGATCTTCTCCTGGTCCACGGGATAGCCGGAGATGGTGCAGAGCCCGCCCCTGGACTCTAGGAGGCGGAACTCGCGCAGCGCGGCGCGCACCCGGCGCGGCAGCTCGTGCGCGTCGACGTCCGCCTCGCGGAGGAGGCGTGGGTCTTCCGGCGTGTCGTAGCGCACGGTCAGCTCCAGCAGGAGACTCTGGATCGCTTCGACCTCCTCGGAACTCAATCGCAGATTCACCGTTTCACTCCTCTGTTCGGCTGAGTTGTGATCCGGAGCCGGGCTCCACCGGTTGCCTCAAACGTGTCACCAGGTAGGTGGAACTGTGCCGTACGGGTACCGCGCGAGGCCCGGCCCGCTCCTCAGATGGCCATGGTCTGCACCGGACTCTCGCCCACGGAATCCGCCGGGGCCTCCAGCGAAGCGACGCGGACCGCATCGATGGAGTATCTGAGGTTCCCCGGAGGACCGTCATACTCCAGCTGTCCGTGCGCCAGCTTCACGACCCGGTCCGCCACCCCGTAGTAGTGCTCGTCGTGGCTGATGACGAGCACCGCCTTGCGCCTCCGCTTGAGCTCGGGGAGAATCTGGAGGTAGAAGACCTTCTTGAAGACCGGATCCTGGTCCGCGGCCCACTCATCGAAGAGGTAGATGGGGCGATCCTCCAGGTACGCGGTGAGCAGCGCCAGACGCTTCCGCTGCCCCTGCGAGAGGGCCGTGGTGGAGAGTTGCGCGTCCTGGACCGTGACCTTGTGGTTGAGCTGGAGGCGGGCGAGGTAGCGGGCCGCCTCCGCGTCGATCCCCGGGCCGTCCAGCCCCAGGAGGCTTTCGAAGAGGAAGAAGTCCGAGAACACGACGGAGAACCGCTGCATGAATTCGTCGCGGTTCGCGTCGGTGACCGGCTCTCCGTCGACGCGAACCTCCCCCTGCTCCGGGACGTACAGCCCGGTGATGAGCTTGGCCAGGGTCGTCTTGCCGCTCCCGTTGCCGCCGATCAGAAAGACGACCTCACCGGGAGAGATGCTCAGGTCGATGGGGCCCAGCGTGAACGATCTGTCCTCACCCTCTCGCTGGTAGGCGTGCGTGACCCCCACCAGATCCACCCTCCGCCACGGTCCTCCGTGCGGCGGCCTTCCGCTCTCCGGTCCAGGGGCGGGAGCGCCCGCCTCCAGCGAGAGACCGAGCTTCTCTATCTTCTCGAACGCGACACGCGCCTGCGACAGGCCCGGCAGTGCCTCGAGGATCGCCTCCAGCGGGGTCATCATGTAAAGCAGGATCAGCGCGTACCCGGTGAGCGTCCGGGAATCCACCTGCTGCCACGCGGGTAGAAAGAAGACCAGCGCCCCGATCATGCCGAAGATGGCCAGTTGACCCCATCCGGCCGCCACGCTGAAAAGGGTCACGTATCGGACGGTCGCCCTCCGGAGCGCGTTCCCGGTGGTTTTGAGGTCTTCGAGGAGCGCCTCCCTGCGCAGGCGGTGCAGCTTCAGCTCCTTCACCCCGGACGTGGTCGCCCCGAAGTGGCTGTAGAGCTGATCCGCGTGCTCCCGCGCCACCCGCTGGTAGCGCGCTCCCCTGGATATGGGGATGCGGTAGGTGACGATCCCCAGGGCCAGGGCGGCCACCACCGCCACGAGCGCCATCCAGGAGAGCCACCCCAGGTACACCAGGGAGCCGACCACCACGGTCAACTGGATGGAGAGGAGGGGGACCAGCGAGAGGGCCATCACAATGCTCGCCACGTCCTGCGTGAGGGACGCCAGCAGGCGATGCGGACCGAGGTCTTCCAGCTGCCGTAGGGGAGCGGCGAGGATCTTTCGACTCAGCTGCAGCCGAAGGTGCAGCACGGTCTTCTGTCCCAGCGTCGCCAGCAGGTAGGAGGAGATCGCCCGGGTGACCGGGAGACTCAGGCAGAGTCCCACAAACCCGCCCACCAATCGGGGGTCGGTCCATGGGCGGTCCTGGTGGAGCGCCGTGTTGATGAGGGCCAGCAGCCCTGCGTTGGCCGCCCCGCTGACCACGCCCGCCAGGAGCGCCAGCAGCATGACCCCCCGTGAATGGCCCAGCAGGAGGGAGAGGAGTTTCATAATGGAAGATCCTCCCGCGCGGGGTGGGGGGTGGACAGCCGCTCGCGAACGGACAACGGCGAGGGGCACGAAGTATTCCGTATGGGCAGGCGGAGCCTACAGGCAGCGGGAGGAACACCGCGGGCCGTGATTGGTCAGCTCACCGGAATCCAGTACGTCAGTTTCAGCGCCAGGTGGTTGTTTCCACCGTCCTGGAGCGTATCCCACAGCGACCCGGGACCGACACGCGCTCCATGGTTCTGGAAGTCGAAGCGATCCCGCTGCCACACCAGGTAGAGCATGCTCCCCGGCCGCCACTCCCAGCGCAGCACCGCGTTGCTGCGGAACGAGCGGATGTTGAAATCGCGGAACGGCTAGCGTGAACGACGCGTCCCCGTCGTCGACCCGGTACGGGCCCCTCTCCGTTTCCTGGCGGATCGTGGTCCCGTCCGTCCCATAGAGACGCAGGCGGTGACTACGCGCCGCCGACAGTTCACCGAAGGTGTAGTACCGCCCCGCTCGCAGCGAACGGCTCCGCGTACAGCTCGAGCGACAAGTCGGGCGTGACGGTGTAGTTGAGCCGGAGAGGGTGCTGCGGTCAGTGAAGGCGATGTCGGTCTCGTCGACGGTCAGCTCCATCGCCCCCATCGAACGAAAGCGGACCCTGCAATCGGCAGCACCCCAGCGGGCATCCACCTGACGCCCGTCGCCATGCGCCCGCACGGACACAGGGCTGCGCGGCTTTCCATCGGCGCGCCAGCATGGGGGCATGCCGCGATTCTGCTCCACCTAGGCACCCGCGGGAGGATGATGGCTCACGCCATGGTCGTCCACAATCACGCGAACGTTCGGGTCCCGGATGAGCACGGGCGTGTCCTGAGCGGCTCCGCGGAGCGTGGCGGAATTTCCGGGCTTCACCGCGATCCGACCGCTTTCCACGGCCCCGGACGAGATGCTATGGCCGAGCGCACGTCCTGGTCCGGTGGCGACTCGCACCTCGAGCAGGACCGATCCCACCAGCAGGGCCCTCACTAGGATACGCATCTTCCGTCCTTGCTCCTTCTTCGGAGGGAACATCCTACGTCGCAATCTATCAATGGAAAATTTCACGCGCAAGCCCTTTTAGGCGCTTGCCATGCGATTAGTTTACTCTATTTTTCCGTCGCGACCGAGCGGGCGGGGCGGGGTAGTGCAGTATCTCAGCGCCCGTCCTCGCACGTGTGGCTCGCGGAAAAGAGAGAAGCGGTCGCCGGAAACCATACGGACGTCTACCGTACCCGAGGTGAGATCTCCCCAGCTATCGGCCGTCTCCACGCCGGCATGCGAATGGGAGCCCTCCGCCCGCAGCAGAAGCACTCTGGCGCCCCACTTCCCGGGTCGCGCGTAGTTGCGTGCGGCGGCCACGTTGGCCCGGAAGACGCTCCACAAGCACCTGAAATCATCGAGATCCAGGTCGGCGGGCACCGCACCCGCCGCGCGGGCGGCTCCGTTGGCATACCTCAGCCGCTCTTCCGGAGGGAGCGCGAGGACCTCCTCGCGGGAAGCAGCGATCCGCTCCAGCGGGAGCATCAGATGACGTGCGAAGCTGGCGAGCAGCGCCAACTCGTCGTCGTCTCCCTCACCGCCCCGGCCCATGGTATCCAGCAGCACGAGCAGCCCCACCTCATCCCCGGCGGCTTCTAGTGGTCTGAGTTAGAGATTCTGCGGCAGAAGCGGGCAACACTTTGGAGAATCTCGTCGGCGGTCTTGGTCCAGACGAACGGCTTGGGGTGTTCGTTCGTGGCGCCGACGTAGCGATGAATCGCTTGCTCCAAGGCATCGATGCTGGGGTGAACCCCGCGCTTGAGCTGCTTGGACGTCAGGAGCGCGAACCAGACTTCGACCAGGTTGAGCCAGGA